>JAFGHF010000066.1 GCA_016939375.1 Candidatus Omnitrophota bacterium
AGCCCAAAAAATAAACCAAAAATGCATTAATCCTATTATAATCGTGGTGACAAATCCGCTTGATGTAATGTCCCATCTCCTGTTTAAAACAGGTAGATTTCAGGCCAACCAGGTTATCGGCATGGGCGGTGTTTCGGATTGTGCCCGTTTTAATATGCTTGTAGCGTCCGAATTAGAGACTACAAGCTGTAATATCCAATCAACGATAATCGGGGCTCACGGAGATAGCATGCTGGTCTTGCCAAGGCTTTGTACCGTTTCGGGAATACCAGTCACCGATCTGCTTGCCCAAGATAAAATCAACTACATTATCGAACAAACCTGCAACTTTGGGGCTAAGATAGTGGAGCTCTTAGGCCAAGGTAGTGCTTATTATGGGCCGGCCGCGGGGATATTCCAACTCGTAGATGCCATTATTAACGACCGCAAAAAAATACTCTGCGCTTCAACATACCTGGAGGGACAATATGGCTTAGAAAATATATTCTTGGGTATCCCGGTCAAAATAGGGAGGTTCGGCATAGAGGAAATAATCGAATTAGATTTAACCGCCGAGGAAAAGAAAAAACTTTTATATTCGGCAAATAAAGTTCAAGAATCAATAAAGAAGTTAGGAGTCTAAAATGCATGAAGCAAATAGAATGAAAAGGTTGCCCTTATACCTTTTTACCATAATTGACCGTTTAAAAGATGAGGCCAAAGAAAAGGGTATAGACCTTATTGATCTGGGGATGGGAAATCCGGATATGGCCACTCCTAAACATATCGTAGAGGAACTGTGTAAACAGTCAAAAAAACCCGAAAATCACCGTTATCCCCGCCCTAATGAACCGGCAGAAGCCAAACTAAGAAAATCCATCTCCAACTGGTACAAAGATAGATTTAATGTCGACCTCGATCCTAATACAGAGGTATTGCCGCTGATCGGTTCAAAAGAAGGCGTAGCCCATTTATCCTTGGCCTTTTTAAATCACGATGATATGGCACTAGTGCCCAGCCCTGCTTATCCTGTACATTTCAACGGTGTAATCATGGCCGGGGGCATCCTTTATAATATCCCCATGACGGAAGATAACAATTTTGTGCCGGATTTAAAAAGCATCGGCAAAAGCGTGATAAATATGTCCAAGATGCTATTCTTAAGCTATCCCCACAATCCCACCACTGCAGTAGTCGATTTAAATTTCTATAAAGAAGTGGCTAAGTGGGTAAAAGGCAAAGATATAATCATTGCCAGCGATCTGGCCTATTCGGATATAGTCTATGACGGCTATAAGACCCCGAGCATATTACAGGTCAAAGGAATAAAGGAAAAAGTTATCGAGTTCCACACTCTTTCCAAGTCATACAGCATGCCAGGGTGGCGCATAGGCTATGCCGTAGGTTCAAAAAAGATATTGGCCTCCTTAGCTAAGACCAAAAGCTATATCGACTTTGGCATCTTCCGGCCTATCCAATACGCGGCAATCAAGGCTTTAAGCGGGTCTCAAGATTGCGTAAAAAAGACTGTTGAAATTTATAGAAAACGCAGAGATGTCTTTGTAGAAGGGCTAAATAATATCGGCTGGAAGATAAAAAAGCCCAAGGCAACCTTTTATGTCTGGGCCCGCATCCCTTTAAAGTATGACGCCTTGACCTCAATGGAGTTTGCTGAACTTTTAGTCAATGAGGCCGGTGTTGTAGTAGCTCCAGGCACTGGTTTTGGAGAATATGGCGAGGGCTATGTAAGGTTTGCCTTAGTGGAAAATGAAGAGAGGCTTAAAATTGCCTGTCAGCGGATCAAAAAAGTACTTTCCATGAGAGATTAGAGATTACCAAGAGGGAGGCCATTATGGGTAAAACCGAAACCAGCTTGAATACGATAAGTATTTTTTGCGTTGTATATTCAACATTTTTGTGGATATGGGTGGTATATGCAATACTATTTGTATTTCAGCAGGGATTGATGCCTTCTTATCAAATCAAGCTGGCTGTTATGATGGTAGGGACCCTGGGGATGCTCTTTGGCGGCCTGGGGGTCTTGAAAAGGAAATCCTGGGCTCGCAAGCTGCTGGTGATGACCGCGTCATTAAACACTGCGTTTTGGCTCTTCTGCATCGGGGAGTCAATAGGTACAGGGGTAAATTTCTTTACTTACGATAGCCCTGACCCATCTCTACAAAACCTTTTGATGGTACCACTATTTTTCTTCAGTGCCTTCTGTATCAATTTTTATTCCCTCTCCAGTATTAAAAAACAGTTTTGAAATACTTAAAAACGGCTTTTCTCTATCCAGAGCCTCAAGATTATACTTGAGGCTCTTTTGTTTTAAGGGTATAATTGAAATAGACACCGCAGTTAAGGGGGGTGGATTGCCTAATGAAATGCCGAACCTGTCTTTTACTAGCCCTGTTTGCGTTAAGCGGCTGCGCTGGATCGATCGCACCGGGATATGAAAGGCAAAGGGAAAATGAAGAAAAAAAGCTTGGCTATCTATTTTTGGATATCAGGGAAGATATCGGTGCCCGGCTTATTAGAATGGACAACGACTTATATGTAGAGAATATTAAAACGGCTGAGAAGCATCCTATAACCTTTTCCCCTCAGGTTAAAAAAGATGGGTTTTTTAGCAAAGATGGTAATTTAATAGTCTATAAGGAATATTCTGCTTTTATGGATATCCGACCTAAGGCTTACTATATTATAAGGTTCGGTGCAGACGCCTCAAGAAGAATTAAAATATCGGAAGAGGAATACATAAGATATCTGCGGGAAAAGACCGGCTTTAGCGAATAAAATGAGCGGGGTGAAAACGCATTTAGAGCTATTGCCCAATAAACCTCAAGATAATGCTTGAGGGTTTTTTGTATTGGAGGTATAATTAGACTTAGCTCAAGATAGGGAGGTGGGGATGGAAAACAAAACAAAAGTAAACGATAAGAGAGAATTTCTTTGGGCAGTAAGCTTTGTCTGTCTATGTATTGTAATCTTTAGTTTTTTTCAGGTAGTTGAGATAAACGATGCTTTTATGCATCCTATCTTAATAATGCTTATCGCTGGACTCTGGCGGGAGGTAGCGGTTTTGCAAGGTAAGATGGCAAAACTTGGCGAAAATATGAAGGACAAATCTTAATCCGGCTCCATATAGACAATAACTTATTTCTTATACAGATTTTTATGCTTGCCGAGAACCATTGTTGGCCCGCCATATAACAAATTAAAAATGAGGGACAAAAATGGGATTAAAAAAAGTTAAATTGGTAAAAGAAAGAAGAAAATTTATTTACTTTGTTCTCTTTGCCATAATTTTGATTTTCATCGTCACCCTGCTACATGTCAGAATGTTTAGCTGATGTCAAAATATATTGTTTTACTTTTGCTACTATCATTATTTGGTGGCTGCGCAACTAGATATGGTGAATATCGCGACGGTAACAAATATGCAGAATTCGATATCCTTTTTGACCAAGAGACCGGGAGGTATCATGTGCCGCTGGAACAAAAAGATTGATGGAAATTTAATCTTAGTCATAGCACTGTTCCTTTGTATATCAGGCTGCGGCCCTATAAAAGCCAAACAAACACAACATCCATATGCAACAGATCAAACCAAAAAAGAACTGCTTGAGGATTTGGAATCAGGTAAGTTAAAAGTCGGCAGCGAGCTTGAACATATTATGTCTACTTATGGCGAACCCGCGAATATCACCGATCAAGATGAAAAAGTGTTATTGATTTACAGAAGGCCGGCTTATGAAGAAAGTATCTATCTCTGGTTTAACGATGGCGAACATCTATCCAGCTGGAGCAAATAAAAGTTAAGGAGAATTTGTTATGAATAAATTTATAGGGGTCTTACTCGTAATCTGGTTTTTGTTTTGCATTGAGACCGCTGCCGCAGAAGTCCGACTAGTTGACGGTATTTACGAGGGGGAGTGCTCCTTTATCAAAGTACAAGTAACCGTAAGTGAAGGGCAAATAGCTGATATTGTGATCTTGGAACATGGTGGTGGAGGGGAAAAGTATAAGCAGATGATAGAACCGCTGCAAGATGAAATTATAGAAACACAAACAATTGATGTCGACGCCATAAGCGGGGCCACAGTAAGCAGTGAAAATTTCAAACGAGCCGTTGATAATGCCTTGCAAAAATCTTTGTCAGAGGAACAATAAAAACTTAGTGTGAAATTGGGGGAGGTGTTATAACCATGTGTAAAACTTGTCCCGCACACAAAGGCAAAACAAAGAAAAAGGCAAAAAAGAAAAAGAGAAAATAGCTGGTCAAAACTCTAGCATAATGAAAAGGATAATCCTCTTTTCCGCATTAGTGGGATTTTTTTTGTTTGCAGGGGATAAGCTTTGTGCCCAAGGAACGGATTCCCCCTTTGGCGCCGACGGAAAGATACCTCGTCCTATGCTGAAGGAACCAACAAGGGAAGTAGTGGAAATTACTGGGGGCACAGGGATAAGATTTCGCTGGAACCCCCGAGGCATTAGCCGAGGATTTATCTTTGCTATCTATGAAGGCTTAGAGATGTATGATGAAAACCTTATATATAAAAAGAAGCTTTCTGGGGCCAAGAGAGAAATATTTATTGAAAAGGAAAAATTCAAAAGCGGCCTTTCATATACTTGGAGCATCCGACAAAAAAACAACCG
>JAFGHF010000067.1 GCA_016939375.1 Candidatus Omnitrophota bacterium
GATGATTTTGGCGTTTGTTGCCATTAGATCTTCGCGGCTTTGTCCGGGTTTACGGGCCAAGCCCGCAGTAACGACGATTATCTTCGAGCCTTCGATCTCATCTAAGTCACTAGTGCCAACAATAGTCCGAGAATGGCACATAATAGAGGCAGCACTGGCCAGATCTAAGGCTACCGCTTGGGCTTTACCTTCCACGACATCCACAAGGACTATGTCCGCTAAATCGGCTTCGGCTATTCTTTGCGCCGCCGTTGCCCCGACATTACCTGCACCGATTATAGATATTTTCATTTTAACCTCTTTATAATTGCATCTGCCATTTCACTTGTACCTACCGCGGTGGGATCATTTCTGTCAGCCTTTAAGTCATATGTTACGTACTTTCCCTCTTTAAGTACTTCGCTTACAGCGACTTCTAATCTATCGCCGGCATCGACTTCGCCGATATGTCTGAGCATCATCGCGCCTGATAAAATAGTGGCCGTAGGGTTGACTTTGTTTTGCCCCTTGTATTTAGGGGCACTTCCGTGAGTGGGTTCAAAAAGGGCGCATTCTTTACCGATATTAGCTCCTGGGGCGACCCCTAGTCCTCCCACAAGGCCTGCGCACAAATCGGAAATAATATCACCGTATAAATTTGGCAGCACGATGACATCGTAATTCTGAGGTTTTTGCACCAACTGCATGCACATATTATCGATGAGCCTTTCTTCAAACTCAACCCGTCCGTCATAATCCTTAGCCACTTCTTGCGAGGCTTTCATAAATAGTCCGTCAGTATATTTCATAATATTGGCCTTGTGCACCGCGGTGACCTTTTTTCTGCTATTGGCCAAGGCATAGTCAAAGGCAAAACGTACTATTCTTTCCGAACCGCTTTTTGAGATCGGTTTAATGCTGATTGCGCTGTCAGGTTTTATCTTTTGGTTGCTTAAGTCATTAATCATTTTCATTATTTTTCTAGTATCTTGGCTATCTTTATCAAACTCTATGCCGGCATATAAATCCTCGGTGTTTTCACGCACTACCACAAGATCTATACCTTGATAGGGGGCCTTGACTCCCTCATACCATTTACAGGGGCGTACGCAGGCGAATAGTTCCAGATTTTGCCGCATCTGTACGTTTACGGAGCGGAAACCCTTTCCTATAGGCGTGATTACCGGTCCTTTTATAGCTACCTTGTTCCTTTTAATCGATTCCAAGGTTTGCCTAGGTAGCACCTCTTTATATTTTTTTAACGCCTCTTCACCAGCAATGGCTTCTTCCCAGTCAATCTTTACGCCAGTGGCGTCTATGCATCTTTTGGCGGCTTGACTTACTTCCGGCCCTATGCCATCTCCAGGGATAAGAGTGATTTTATGTGCCAAAGTCGAGACCCCCGTGTTTTTTAAGATATTTGATTATACCTCCTGCCTTAAGCAGCTTTTTCATGACCTGATGCAATGGTTTTATGGGTATGTCGATGTTTTTAGTCTGGTTTTTCAGGAAGTTATGCTCCAGATCTAGTTCCAACATATCACCGTCGGAGATTAAATCTGTATTGCATTCCAATAAAGGAAGGCCTATGTTAAAAGAGTTACGGTAGAAAATTCTGGCAAAATTTTTTGCCAGTACCGCATGTACCTTTGCTTCTTTGATCGCCCAAGGGGCCTGTTCTCGCGATGAACCCATGCCGAAATTCCATCCGCCTACTATAAAACACGGCTTCCCGCCTATCTTACGGTAAAAGTCGGGATCGGCATCTTCCATGACATGTTTGGCCAATTCCTTCATGTCACGTATGGCAAATTTGTACCTTCCCGATATAATCAAGTCCGTACTAATATTATTTCCGAATTTAAAAGCCTTGCCTACTTTGTTCATCGGTATGTCTGCGGTCCTTTTCCTCTTCCTCCGCTTTCGGAGAACTCTGATATGTCTTTTGCGAACATCATCGCGGTATGTTGAGAGATTATACCCCGCTCAAAAAGCTCTCTTAAGCATTTGTCCATGGTATGCATCCCATATTGCGAACCGGTCTGGATCAAAGTCAATAACTGCTCTGTCTCATGTTCGCGCACCAAATTGCGTATAGCCGCGGTAGCAAGCATGATTTCGGTCGCTACCACTCTTCCCGGCCTGTCGATCCTGGGAAGCAAACGCTGAGAAACTATTCCTTGTAGGGAATTAGAGAGCTGAATTATTATTTGTGCCTGTTGATGTGGCGGAAAGACATCAATTATTCTATCAATAGTTTGCGGTGCGTCGGGAGTGTGCAAGGTAGCCAAGACAAGGTGTCCGGTTTCGGCAGCAGTAAGGGCAGTCGAGATAGTCTCTAAATCACGCATTTCTCCGACTACAATTACATCAGGGTCTTGTCTCAGGGCGTGTTTGAGCGCGGCGGCAAAAGAATGTGTATCAGAATACACTTCCCTTTGCTTGACAATACTCTTTTTATTCACGTGCAGATATTCGATCGGATCTTCTATGACGACAATTAACTCTTCCCTGTCGTTGTTTATTAGATCGACCAGGGCTGCCAGAGTAGTAGTTTTACCCACTCCGGTTGGTCCGGTAACCAAGACTAAGCCAGCTGGTCTGCGGCCCATTTCTTCTACAATAAGCGGAAGCCCCAATTCTCTTATGGAACGGATCCTCAGGCTTACTAGCCTAAAGGCAGCTTCTACGTTTCCACGTTGCATATGCACATTTATCCTGACCCTTTGTACTCCAGGCATAGTAAAAGAAAAGTCCAATTCCAGGGTTTTTTCGAAAGCCTTTTTTTGGTCGTCTGTAAGTATGCTGTAGATCAGGTCTTTAGTCTCTTCACCGGTGAGCTTGTTAAAATCAGTATAGCATAGTTTTCCATCGATACGTAACATCGGGGGTGCATTTTCAGTGATATGTAGGTCTGAGGCCCCTCTTTCCAAAGCAATCTGCAATAAAGTCCTTAAGTCCATTTTTACTTCCTTTTGTTTGTCAGATATTTTCTTGGATCAGTCAGCTTTCCCGTAACTGCTGATGCAGCTACTGTAGCTGCCGAACCCAAATAAATAAATGCGTTGGGATTGCCCATCCTGCCTTTAAAATTTCTATTAGCTGTCGATATTACCCGTTGATTATCAGCGGGGACACCTGCATGGGTGCCTACGCAGGGACCGCATCCGGGGGGTAATATAATCGCTCCCGCTTTTGCCAAAAGCTCCAATATACCCGCTTTGGTTGCTTCAAGATATATGCTTCGCGATGCCGGGGCAACGACAAAAGTTACGCCGGGTTTCACTTGCCTGCTTTTTAAAATTAGGGCGGCCTGTATCAGATCCTCTAATCTGCCATTAGTGCATGTGCCTAAATAGGCTACATCTATAGCGGTATTTCGGACCGTGTCAATATTTACTACATTATCTACACTGTGAGGTTTGGCTATCTGAGGGGTGAGCTTTGATATATCAAATTCCATGATTTTTGCATAATGTGCGTTTTTATCAGCTACAACCGGCTTAATCCTTTTTTTAACGCGTCTCTTAAGCCAATACCTTGTCTTTTCGTCAACGCAAAAAAGACCGCATTTAGCCCCCATCTCTACCACCATATTGCTGATGGTAAAGCGCCCGTCCATACTCAATCTATCAACAACCGGTCCTGAGAACTCTACTGACTGGTAGGTGCAGCCATTAGCCCCCAGCTGTCCTATTATATGGAGGATGATATCTTTGGCGGTTACTCCAAACGGAAGTTCACCTTTGATAATGATCTTTACGGTTTCAGGCACTCTAAACCAGTTTTTTCCGCTAGCCAGGGCTATGGCTATGTCAGTAGAACCTAGGCCGCAGGAGAAAACATTTAGCGCGCCATAAGTGCAGGTATGTGAATCTGCTCCTATGACCAGGTTTCCCGGGAGTACAAAACCGGCTTCAGGTATGACCTGATGACATACACCGCTTCCGGCATCAAAAAGAAAAGTTTTTTGCTTTTTCGTAAAAGTTCTTAGCTTTTGATGTATGTTGGAAATCGATTGCTTGGGGCTGGGTGTGCTATGGTCAATAACGATGCAGAATTTGTCTTTGTTGAATATCTTAGTCTTTCCCAGAGAATAGAAGTTATCTATGACCAGTTCCGATGTGCCGTCTTGCCCAAAGCAAAAGTCTATTTTACAGATTGCTACGTCCCCGGCCTTGACCTTTTTTCCGCTGTGTTGGGCAAGTATTTTTTCTGCTATCGTATATCCCATTTTACCTATAACGTATTTAAGAATTTGTGGATTCTTTTTGTACCTTCGACTATTTTTTCAGCGTTGGTGGCAAAACTCAAGCGCACATAATCATCCCTGCCAAAAGCCACTCCCGGTATAACCGCCACTTCTTTCTTTGTGAGCAATTTTTCAGAGAAGCTTACAGAATCAAGGCCCGTATTTTTAATATTGCAGAAAATATAAAATGCGCCTTCCGGTTTTATATATGAAAGCCCGGCTCGATCGAGTCCTTCCATCATACAGTTCCGTCTGTCCTCAAAGGTCTTTACCATTTTCTGCATCAACGCATCTTTAGCTGAGCTAATGGCTACTAGGGCTGCTTTTTGGCTGATTGAGCAAGGATTGGAGGTTGAATGGCTTTGTAAATTGCCGATGGCCTTTATTATTTCTTTATCTGCGCAGGCCAGATATCCGATCCTCCATCCCGTCATGGCAAAGCTTTTGGATACCCCGTTTACAACGATAGTGCGCGCAAAAATACTTTTGTCTAGAGAAGCGCAAGATACATGTTTTTTTCCATCATAAACCAGCTTTTCATAAATCTCATCGCTGATTATGTATAACTTGTGTTTTAGGACTGTATCTATGATTTCCTGTAGCTCTTTTTTTGAGTATACAGAACCAGTGGGATTGGCCGGGCTGTTCAAAATAAGCAATTTGGTTTTAGCTGTGATATTTCGTTTTAATGCTTTTGGCTCTAATTTGAAATTATTGCCGGGGTCTGTGTTGACAAAGCGTGTCTTTGCTTGGGCTAAAGCGACCATTTCCGGATAGCTTACCCAATAAGGAGAAGGGATTATGACTTCATCTCCTTTTTCGCAAAGGGCCTGGACTATACTATAGATAGAGTGCTTGGCCCCGCAGTTTACCACGATTTGGGTAGGGTCATAGCATAGCTTATTATCTCTGAGGAATTTTCGTGATATGGCTTCTTTAAGGAGGGGGAAACCGGTTGCCGGAGTGTACTTGGTAAAACCTTCTTCTATTGCTTTGATCGCCGCCTTTTTAATGTATTCCGGGGTGTCGAAATCAGGTTCGCCTCCGGCAAAGTTGACTACCGCCTGACCCTGGGCCATCATTTTTTTAGCCTGAGATGTTATTACCAGAGTCAGAGAAGGGGTAATTTTCACTACTCGCTGGGCTACTTTCACCCCGTTGGCGACCTCCTCTTTATCCCGCTAGTCCTTTGTTTCTAACGGGGTTTTACAAAGAATCTCTTTCCTTTTTGAATAGTTTACGCAAACCGCCTAAAAATTTCTTTGGTTTCACCTTTTTAGCAGGTCTGCTTTTCTCTTTGGGAAATTTTGGTTTTTCTTCCGCTTTTTTCTCAGGTCGGGGCTTTTCCAACTCGGTCTTTTGGGCCTTTTCTTTTTCAGTCTTTTTGGGCGGTGCCTTTTCTTCTTTGGCCTTCTCTTTTTTAGTCTCTTTAGGTTTTACCTTAGGTTTTCTTTCAGTTAGTTCCAATATTACCATTTGCGCGCCGTCTCCACCTCTGTAACCGGGCATCTTAATGACTCTGCTAAACCCGGATAACCTATTTTTAAAAAGAGGAGCTATTTCGGTGAAAAGCTTTTGTACTGCAGATTTGTCATGCAGCTTGTTATATGCGTTTCTACGGGCCTGCAAAGTGCTTTGCTTACCTAGGGAAATCAGACGTTCCGCCAGGCGTTGTGTCTCTTTTGCTTTTGCCTTTGTTGTTTTTATCTGTTCGTATTTAAGCAGGGCAATCACCAAATTACGTAATGTGGCTCGCCTATGGCCCAATGGCCTACTTAGCCTTTGCGATGCTTTTCGATGGCGCATTTTTTATCCTTTACTATTTTTTCTTTAATTTTTTAGAGTCTATTTTCATTCCCAAGGACAAGCCCATTGAATCCAGGATGGCATTGATCTCAGCAAGGGACTTTTTGCCGAAATTCCTGTATTTAAGCATTTCCATCTCTGTCTTTTGCACAAGGTCGCCAAGGGTTTTAATCCTAGCTTCTTCCAGACAGTTGCTGCTTCTGACTGAGAGCTCTAGTTCTGAAATAGGCTGGCGCAGTTTTTCATAGAGCTCTTGGTCTTCCTCGGTTTCCTCTGCGGCCTCTTCTTCCGGCAGTTTGCCGAAGTTTACAAACACTTCTAAATGCTTTTCTAAAATATTGGAGGCGTATAGAAGGGTGTCTTTTGGGGCCATGCTTTTATTTGTCCAAACTTCCAGGATCAACCGGTCGTAGTCAGTCATTTGGCCCACGCGAGTATTTTCTACATGAAAGTTTACTCTTGTCACAGGAGAGAACAAGGAGTCGACTGGTATTACACCAATGCTGTGGGTTTCCTTTTTGTTTCTTTCCGCGGGGACATAGCCTCTTCCGCGGCCTACTTCCATCTCCACAAAAAACTTGGTGTTTTTAGTAAGCGTGGCGATGTGTAAGTCGGGATTTATTACTTCTACGGTTTCGTCAGTTATAATGTCGGAAGCTTTTACTTCGCCTTTTTTTTCGGCTTTAATGAAGATGGTCTTGGGATTTTTAGTGTGCCCTCTCAAAACCAGCTTTTTAATATTGAGGATGATTTCGGGGACATCTTCCACGACTCCGGGGATGGCCGAAAACTCATGCAGTACACCTTCGATTTTAAGTGAGGTTACCGCACTGCCCTCGATAGATGAAATCAGCACCCTTCTTAGCGAGTTGCCGATGGTGATTCCATATCCACGCTCAAACGGTTCGGCGATGAACTTGCCGTATGAGTTTTCATCATTAGTTTGTTCCTCGACAAGCTCCAGCTTTTTGGGCATCTCAAAATTTCTCCACTTAATTCCCATTTTGCCTCCCTATTACCGATTTAAAGGTAATTTATAACTTAAGTTTTATTTTGAATACAACTCGACGATTAGCTGTTCTCGAACAGGAAATTGGATGTCGTCTCTTTCAGGAAGCCTGGAGATCTTACCTTGTAGCTTTTCCCGGTCTACTGAGACCCATTCGGGTATAGTCTTGTCTTTTGTAAGTTTGGCCATTTCCCGGATGAACTTTGACTTTTTCTCATCAGTCTTTATCGTGATTACATCATTTGTTTTAACTTGATAAGACGGAATATTTACTGGCCTTGAGTTTACCAATACGAACCTATGTCTTACTATCTGTCTGGCCTGTGGTCGTGAAGTAGCGAAGCCCAGATTGAAAATTACACTATCTAATCTCCTCTCTAGTAGCTGCAGCAATATTGTTCCGGTAACTCCCTCGCTTCTGTCGGCCTTCTTGAAATAGAGTCTGAATTGATGCTCGCTGATTCCGTATATTCTTCGCACTTTTTGTTTTTCCCTCAGCTGCACGGCGTAATCAGATTGCTTGACTCGCATCTTACCGTGTTGGCCGGGCGAAAAAGCTCGTTTGGAAAGTGCGCATTTTTCGGTTTCGCACCTTTCTCCTTTGAGGAATAGCTTCGTTCCTTCCCTTCTACATAGTCTACATACAGCACCGGTATATCTGGCCATTATACTCTCCTGCGTTTAGGTGGCCTGCATCCATTATGCGGGATCGGCGTTACATCTCTTATTGCAGTAATGTTAAGACCGGCTGCTTGGATTGCCCGGATTGCCGATTCTCTTCCCGAACCAGGACCTTTCACAAAAACCTCTACTTGTTTGACTCCGAATTCTTTGGCTCTGCGGGCCACATTTTCAGCCGCTATTTGGGCTGCGAAAGGGGTTGATTTTTTCGAACCCTTAAAACCTACCAATCCGCTGCTAGCCCAAGCGATAGAATTGCCTTTTTGATCGGTTATGGTAATTATCGTATTATTAAATGTTGCTTGAACATGGGCGATGCAGTTGCTTATGTCCCCCAATATCTTCTTCTTTGTTTTTGTCTTTTTTGGCTTTGCCATTCTTTCTCCTCATTTAAAAGATACTATTGCGCTGCTTTTGCGGCAGATGCGACTTTCGCCTTTTTTGCCCCTCCCACTGTCTTACGTGGGCCTTTTCTGGTTCGGGAGTTTGTTTTTGTTCTTTGGCCGCGCACGGGCAAGCCCTTTTTGTGTCTTAAGCCCCGCCAGCTGCCGATGTCCATAAGACGTTTTATGTTTTGAGAAATATCCCTTCTTAAATCGCCCTCAACCTTGGTCTCTTTTTGGATTACATTGGTGAGTTTTGCTACTTCTTCTTCTGTCAAATCTTTAGCGCGGGTATCGGCATTAATCCCGGCAATTTTGAGAATTCTATTTGAGACAGCCCTTCCGATCCCGTAGATATATGTCAGGGCTATCTCAATTCTTTTTTCCTTAGGTATATCAACTCCTACGATCCTAGGCATAATGCATCATCCTTGTTTTTGTTTGTGTTTAGGGTTAGCGCAGATAACTTTGAGCACACCCTTTCTTTTTACAATCTTACATTTTTCACAAATTCTTTTTATGGAAGATTTTACTTTCATTTCTCTGCCATCCTTATAAGTTTATATATTTTATTTATTGCGGTAAGTTATGCGCCCTTTACTTAGGTCGTAGGGCGACATCTCCACAGTCACCTTGTCTCCCGGTAAAATCCTAATAAAATGCATCCTCATTTTACCGGAAATATGCGCCAGGATTTGATGACCGTTCTCCAGCTCTACCCGGAACGTAGCATTGGGCAGGGCCTCAGTAACCGTTCCCTCAACTTGCAGAGGTTCTTCTTTAGCCATTGTTTACTCCCATGCAGTTAGAATTTCGGGTTTACCCTCAGTCACACAAATAGTATGTTCAAAATGGGCGGAAAGCTGCCTGTCTTTAGTTACCGCCGTCCATTTGTCTTCCAGGATTTCCACTTCGTAACTGCCTTGGTTGACCATAGGTTCAATCGCTAGTACCATGCCAACCCTTAATTGTGGCCCTATGCCCGGTTTTCCAAAATTAGGTATTTCCGGCTCCTCGTGAAGTTTGCTGCCGATTCCGTGCCCCACAAATTTGCGTACAATCGAAAAGTCGTATGATTCGGCATAAACTTGTATCGCGCTAGAGATGTCTGAAAGATGATTGCCTGGGCGCGCCTGCTTGATTCCACGTTGCAAAGATTCATAGGTTACCGCAAGCAAGTCTTTGGCTACTGTGGAGACATTTCCGATTGCAAATGTAAAGGCCGCATCACCGAAATAACCGTCTACTTTTGCCCCCACATCGATACTGATTATGTCTCCCTCATTGAGCCTACGTTTACCGGGGATACCGTGCACTACTTCTTCGTTTATCGATGTACAGATGTTAGCGGGGTACCCGGAGTACCCTTTAA
The DNA here is from genome assembly GCA_016939375.1 of Candidatus Omnitrophota bacterium. Taxonomy (GTDB): domain Bacteria; phylum Omnitrophota; class Gorgyraeia; order JAFGHF01; family JAFGHF01; genus JAFGHF01. The sequence goes on from JAFGHF010000067.1 coordinate 9,483, forward strand.
AAGCGGAAACCGCCCCGAATTTATGCAAAAGCTTTTCCGCTGTTTGATCTATTGCTTCTGTTGTTATTCCGGGCTCTATGATCTCTTGCAGTTGCCTTAAGACTTTACCGACGACCTGAGAAGCTCGGCTGATCTTTTCGATTTCATCTTTGCTTTTAATCTCGATCATCGCCCCTTAATTTGGGAATCCTATCCATTTAGCCGGTTAAACTTTCTTGAGCGAACGTCTCTAATAGTTGAGAATTAAGTTTGTTCGCTTCTAGATCTCCGTCTACTTGTCTTAACTTACCGCTATTTTTATAGTAGTCGATTAGACTTGCAGTTTGATTTTGATAGACCTCTAACCTTCTTTTTACTGTTTCCGGCCTGTCATCATCGCGCAAGTAAAGCTTGCCGCCACAATAATCACAGATACCCTCTTTCTTAGGAGGCATATTAGTCAGATGAAAAATCGCTGCGCATTTATCGCAGATGCGCCTTTCAGAGAGCCGTTTAATGCAAATTTCAGCAGAGGTTTCAAAATAAAGCACTAAATCTATCGCTATACCCTGTTTTCGGAGAGCTTGATTAAGCGCTTCAGCCTGGTTTACCGTACGCGGAAAACCATCCAGTATAAAACCGTCTTGCGCGTCGGGCTTGCTCAGCCTTTTTGTGACTACTTCTACCACGATTTCATCGGGGACCAATTCCCCGTTTTTAACAAATTTGGCTACCTTTTGCCCTAAATCGGAATTTTCCCGCATCTCATCGCGTAATATATCTCCCGTAGAAATATGAGGGATCTTAAATCTATCAAAGAGCAACTTTGCCTGTGTGCCTTTACCGGCTCCGGGCGGACCCAAAAGTATTAAACGCATTAACGCCTACCTCTTATTCTGCCCTTTTTCATGAAACCTTCATAGTGGCGCATTAAAAGCTGAGACTCTATTTGTCTCATTGTATCCAGCATTACTCCCACGATAATCAATAGCCCGGTGCCGCCCAGAAATGAGGCGATCAAGAAGGGGACGTTGAGCCAGGAGCTGATCAGCTGAGGAAATACAGCGATTATGGCCAAAAATATCGCACCCGGTAGAGTGATCCTGGTTAATATGAAGTCGAAATATTGAGCAGTCGGCTTTCCGGGTCTTATACCCGGAACGAAACCTCCATATTTGCGCATATTTTCAGCGACATCTATGGGGTTGAAAGTTATAGCGGTATAGAAATAGGTGAAGAAGATGATAAGGCCAGAATATAAAATGATGTATAGCCAGCCTCCGGGGTTAAGCGAACCAGCCAGGTTCTGTAAAAACTGACTGGGCATTAATCCGGCTAAAGTTGCCGGAAAAAGGATAAGCGATTGAGCGAAGATTATTGGTATTACTCCAGCCTGATTTACTCTTAGAGGAATATATGTGCTTTGCCCGCCATATATCTTTCGTCCGATTATTCTACGGGCGTATTGTACCGGGATTCTTCTTTGTCCCTGCGTAATTAATATAACAGCCACGATTACAGCGACCATGATTCCTGCCAAAAGCAATAGTAGAAATGGCTGCATTTGTCCTCTTCTTAAAAGAAATATCACTTGATATACTGCGGTAGGCATTCTCGAGATAATACCCACGGTGATTATTAGTGAGATCCCATTGCCGATTCCGTATTCCTGAATCTGTTCTCCCAGCCACATTATAAAAGCGGTCCCGGTAGTCAAGGTCAATATCGTCAGCAGCCGAAAAGGCCAACCTACAAATTGTACGATTTGTTGGCCCTGAAAGTGAGCCGGGTTTTCCAGCCAGAGGCTGATAAAGAAAGCTTGTACTATTGATAAGACAATTGTTCCATAGCGAGTGTATTGAATTATCTTTTTCCTGCCGGCTTCGCCCTCTTTGCTCAATCTCTCTAGCGCCGGTACCACTGTAGTCAGAAGTTGTAAGATAATCGAAGCGGATATATATGGCATTATCCCCAGGGCAAATACGGTAAGTCTCCTCATCGCCCCACCTGTAAACATATTCATTATGCCAAAGAGCGTCCCGCCCTGTGCTTTAGCAACGGTATCAAAATATTGAGCTAAGCGCGCACTGTCTATTCCCGGAGTAGGTATATACGCACCCACTCTGTATATTGCAAAAATGCCTAAAGTGAAGAGTATCTTTTTTCTTAAATCAGGTATTTTAAAAGTATTGCTAAAAGCCTTTAACATTATTTTTGTACTTGTATTTTTTTGATTTCGATTTTTCCGCCCGCGCTTTCGATCTTTTCTTTTGCCTGTTTAGACGCTGCTTGAGCCTGAACGTTGAGCGGCTTGGAGATTTTACCTACACTAAGTATCTTAACAGGCAAGTGGGCGTTTTTGATCAACCCTTCTTCCTCAAGCATTTGGGCGGTTATGGTAGAATCTTTTTTGAATCTATTTAGCTTTTCGATATTTATAATCTGATATTCCTTTTTAAAACGGTTGGAAAATCCTCTTTTTGGCAGTCTGCGGCTGATAGGCATCTGCCCACCTTCAAATCCGGGGCGTAGCTTCCTTCCCGAGCGGGCCTTTTGTCCTTTGTGCCCTTTGCACGAGGTCTTGCCATGGCCCGAACCTACTCCTCTTCCTACTCGCTTATTTTTTTTGTTTACACCTCTAGGTGCTGCCAGGTCATTCAGTCTCATCAGTATTTTCCTCTTCCTCCATTGTCATCTCGCTCTCCTCGGTTGCGCTTTTTTCCGTCTTTAAATCAAGCAGTCCTTGGATGCAAGCCCTGGAGACGTTAATTAGATTATCAGAGCGCAGGCTTTTAGTCAAAATATCGTGTATTCCGGCGACTTCGCAGATTGCCCTTACTGCTCCTCCGGCGATTACGCCGGTTCCTTTTGATGCCGGCTTTAAAAGTACTCGGGCTGCGCCGAATTTACCCATTACATCATGACAGATGGTGCTGCCGCTTAAAGGAATTGAAAACATATTTTTTTTTGCCGCATTTAGACCCTTGCGTATTGCTTCGGCGACTTCCCTGGCCTTGCCGAAACCATACCCTAAATTGCCCTGTCCGTTGCCTACGACCACCAAGGCGCTGAAGGAAAAACGCCTACCGCCTTTTACTACCTTGGCGGTGCGATTGACTGCGATCACCTTCTCCATTAATTCCGGCTGTCCTGCTTCGGCACTTTGTTGTGTGGATTGCTTTTCTTTCGCCAATGTTACTCCTTTCTAAGCTAAAATTCCAGACCGGCTTTACGGGCTGCTTCAGCAAAAGCTTTTACTCTTCCGTGGTAGGCAAATCCGCCTCGATCAAAGACAAGTTTGCTGATCCCCTTATCCTTTGCCTGTTGGGCCAGGATCTCTCCTAAGAATGCAGCAGCTTTTACATTGCCGCCGTAGGGATGTTTTTTTCTAAATTCCTTGCTGTTTGTGGAAACAGAGATTATTGTTTTCTCGCTCATATCATCGACAATCTGAGCCTGTATATTAGAAAGAGAGCGGTATACACAAAGTCTGGGTTTTGTTTGTGTTCCATAGATATGCCTGCGTATTCTTCTATGCCTTCTTGCCCTTTTTAAATGTTTTTCTTCCATTTTCTTCTCTCTTAATTCACCGAGCTATAAACTTGTTTTAAGCTACGGCCTTGCCTACTTTATGCCTTACATACTCGTCTTTATATCTTATGCCTTTACCCTTGTAAGGTTCAGGTTTGTAGAACATCCTGATTTCACTGGCAACTTCGCCTACTTTTTCTTTGTCGATTCCTTTGACAAAGATCTGTGTAGGTTTAGGTGCCTCTATGGTTATCCCTTCAGGGATGGAGTATTCTACAGGATGTGAAAAGCCAAGTTGCATGGTCAACTTCTTTCCTGCTACCTGGGCGCGGAAACCTACCCCTCTAATTTCCAATTCTTTGGTAAAACCCTCATTGACCCCTTTAACCATATTAAAAATCAGGTTTCTTGTAAGCCCATGCAGGGATTTGTCCATGTTTGTTTCAGTGGGCCGGGTAACAGTGACTTTATTATCCTTTAATTCTATTTTCATGCGTGGGTGCAGTTTTCTTTCCAGCTCACCCTTAGGTCCTTTAACAGAGACCTTGTTATTTGTAGCAATTTCGACCTTTGTATTTGCGGGTATTTCTATGACCCTTCTTCCTACTCGCGACATCCTAGACTCTCCTTACCATACGTGGCAGATTACTTCTCCGCCCACTCCTTGGCTCCGGCATTGTTCATCGGTTAAAACGCCGGTCGAAGTGGTGAGGATTGCTGTGCCTATCCCTCTTAAGACGCGAGGGATTTTATCTTTTGTAGCGTATATCCTTAAGCCAGGTCTTGAGATGCGCTTTATATTAGATATAGTTGGTTGGCTATTTTTTCTGAACCTAAGATATACCCTGATCGTTCCCTGCTTATTATCGCTTAGAAATTTGTAGTTTTTGATATAACCTTCTTTTTTCAATACTTCCAGAACTTCCAACTTTAATTTTGAAGAAGGAAACTCGGCCCTGTCTTTTTTTGCTCTGCTCGCATTGCGAATGACGGTGAACATATCTGCTAGCGGATCAGTAACACCCATTTTTTGCTCCTTTACCAGCTTGCTTTTGTGACCCCAGGGATTTCTCCTCTTCCGGCCATTTCCCGGAAGCATATCCTGCAAAGGCCAAAACGGCGCATGTATCCCCGGCGTCTACCACATGCTTTGCAGCGGTGATATGCCCTGGCTTTAAATTTTGGTTTTCTTAATGCTTTCGCCACTAATGATTTTTTAGCCATACAAAGACCTCTTTATCTTTAATCTCTGCGGAAAGGAAAACTAAAACCTTTAAGCAGCTCTAACGTTAAATCCCGTCTTTTGCCGGTAGTGACTATGGTGATATCCATCCCCTGGATTCTTTGTACTTTATCTATGTCGATTTCCGGAAAGATAGTCTGTTCGCTTAGGCCGAAAGAATAATTGCCCGCGGCGTCAAAAGAATTTGCCGAGAATCCTCGGAAATCTTTGATTCTGGGAAGGGCTGCGCTGACTAGGCGGTCCAGGAACTCATACATCATTCTCCCGCGCAGGGTAACCCTGCAACCCACTATTGAACCTTTCCTGATCTTAAAGTTAGATATTGATTTACGGGCTTTGGTCAAAGCCGGCCGCTGTCCCGTAATGGTTGCCAGCTGGCCAGAAGCATCTTCGATTAACTTGTTGTCGTGAGCAGCCCCGCCAATACCCATATTGAGCACTATTTTTTCTATGCGCGGTACCTCAAACTTGTTCTTTAATGAGAAACGTTGCATGATATCAGGCACTATCTCGTTCTTATACTTTTCTAAAAATCTGGGCTTCATTTAACCTATAACCTCTTTACATTTTTTGCACACCCGTATCCGCGTTCCATCTTTAAGCTGTCCCATCCCTACCCTTACTGGTTTGCTGCATTTATTGCAAAAGAGCTTGAGGTTAGAGATGTTTACGGATGCCTCCCTTTGCACTATTCCGCCTTGCTGGTCTTCGCGGGTCTTACGGGTATGTTTTTTGATAAAGTTAATACCTTCTACTATAGCTCGGTTTTTACTGGGTAAAATGGCCAGGACTTTTCCTTTTTTACCTTTGTCTTTTCCGCAACAGCAGACTACTATATCATTTTTTCTGATTTTTAACATGTTAAATAACCTCTGGTGCTAAAGAAACGATTTTCATAAACTTTTTTTCCCTTAATTCCCGGGCCACTGGGCCGAAAATTCTGGTACCTTTTGGATTTAACTGAGCGTCAATGATTACGCAAGCGTTGCGGTCAAATCTGAGGTAAGAACCGTCGGTTCTTGGTATGGGGTTTTTCGTCCTCACTATTACGGCCTGCACTACTTCCCCTTTTTTAATAGCTGCTTCAGGGGTCGACTCTTTAATATTACAACTTATAATATCTCCTATATCGGCATACTTCTTGCTCGATCGGCCCAATACGCCAATGCAAGAGGCGCTTTTGGCACCGGTGTTATCGGCAACATCCAGTATCGTACGTTGTTGGATCATTTTATAATCTCCACCAGCCGCCACTTCTTTTCTTTTGAAAACGGCCGGGTTTGCGTAATTTTTACCTTGTCTCCTACTTTTGCTTGATTATTTTCATCATGAACTTTGAACTTCGATGCTTTCTTTATGATTCGCTTATATTGTTTATGGATACTTAATCTCTCTAGTCTCACTACTATCGTCTTATCCATTTTATCCGAAAGGACAAATCCTACCATGGTTTTTCTGTGCTTACGATTTGCTTTCATTAGCCTTTTCCTTAATAATTGTGTTGATCCTGGCGATATCTTTTTTCGCGTTTCTGATTTGACTAGGTTTTTCTAGCCTGCCAGTTTTGGCCTGATATCTTAAGTTGAACAACTGTTCTTTTAGGGAGACTATCTTTTGCTCCAGCTCTTCCTTGGTCATTTCCCGTATTTCTTTGGGTTTCATCAATGTTTCCTCCGAGTGGCAAACTTGGTGCGAAAAGGTATTTTATGGGCAGCTAACCTTAAGGCTTCGCGAGCTAGATCTTCATGTATCCCTTCTAATTCAAAAAGCACTCTGCCTCTTTTGACCACTGCTACCCACTGTTCGGGCATACCTTTTCCTTTGCCCATTCTGGTTTCGGCAGGCTTTTTAGTTATAGACTTATCCGGAAATATTCTTATATATATCTTTCCCGCATCGCTGAGATGTCTAGTCAAAGCTACCCTTGCTGCTTCAATTTGTGTATTGGTAATCCAAGCGTTTTCCAAGGCCTGCAGGCCGTATTCACCAAAAGATACAACAGATCCCTTTGTCGCAGCGCCCCTGCGTTTACCACGCTGATATTTACGATATTTCACTCTTTTAGGCATCAAAACCATTTTTATTCCTCGTTCTTGCTCTCTTGGTTATTGGCTTCCTGTTTTGCTTTTTCTTCCGTAATTTTTGTTTTTTTCTGGGAATATACATCACCTTTGTAGATCCAGACCTTAACCCCGATTGCACCGTAGGTGGTCCTTGCTTCGGAAAAGCCATAATCTATGTCCGACCTGAAGGTCTGTAACGGTATTTTACCCTTTCTATAACCCTCTCGCCTTGACATTTCTGCTCCGCCAAGCCTTCCGGCACAGGCTATTTTTATACCCCCGGCCCCCGCGTCCATCGCCATCTGCAAGGCCTTTTTCATCGCCCTTCTAAAAGCGACTCTTTTCACAAGCTGAAAAGCTATATTTTCAGCCACAAGCTGTGCTTCGATTTCGGGGTTTTTTACCTCTTTAATATCGATAAAAATATTCTTCTTTGTGATATCTTGCAGTTCATCGCGTAACCTGTCGATATCGGCGCCTCTGCGCCCGATTACCACTCCCGGTCTTGAAGTATGAAGGATGATTCTGGCTCTTCCTGCGGCCCTTTCAATTACTATGTTAGAAATCCCGGCATTGGTAAAATTATCCTTGATATATTTTCTTATTTTCAAATCTTCTTGGATGAATCCAGGAAATTCCTTTTTCTTCGCGAACCAAGAAGATTTCCAGTCCTTGATAAAACCTACTCTCATTCCGTACGGATGAACTTTTTGTCCCATTATTTCCTCTTCTTAACCTTATTTTTCTTCTTAGGTTTTGGCATACTCTTTTCTTTTTTTGATAACTCGACAAATAAATGCGTGGTGCGGTGCCTGATCATAGTTGCCCTGCCCATGGCCGCGGCCCGGAAGCGTTTTAAAGTCGGTCCGCTATCAGCGTTTATCTTTGAAATAAAAAGCTCATCGGCTTTAACCTCAGGGTTTTGCTGAGCATTGCTTAAGGCCGACTTTAATGTCTTTTGTACCAGGCGGGTCGCCCTTTTATTTAAACTGCCTAGTATGCTAAAGGCTTTGGGCACCTCTTCGCCGCGCACTAAATCAATAACCTGCCTCACCTTGCGCGGGGAGATGCGTAAATACTTCGTATGTGCCTTGGATGCTAATATTATCTTTTCTTTCACCATCATATATCCTCAAAGTTTATGTCTTTTCAGTAGCTTGTTTGGTTACGCCGCCGTGTCTTCTAAAAAATCTTGTAGGTGCAAATTCTCCCAGTTTGTGCCCCACCATATTTTCGGTGATGAATACAGGGATGAACTTATTGCCGTTGTGCACTAAAAAAGTAAGCCCTACGAAATCTGGCGTTACTGTGGAACGCCGGGACCAAGTTTTTATTGGTTTTTTTTCGGCGCCAGCGCGGGTCGACTTTTCGATTTTCTTTAGTAATTTTTCGTCAACAAAAGGACCTTTTTTTAAAGACCGTCCCATGAATTTTTATTTCCTCCTTTTTAGGATGTATTTATTTGAAGCTTTATTTCTTTTTCTGGTTTTGGCTCCCTTGGCCGACTTACCCCATGGGCTTACTGGGTGGCGACCGCCTGAAGATTTGCCTTCTCCTCCCCCTAGGGGGTGATCGATTGGGTTCATAGCCACGCCTCTAGTAGCCGGCCTTCTTCCTAGCCATCTGCTTTTTCCGGCTTTTCCTATCGTCAGGGCTTCGTGTTCCACGTTGCCCACTTGCCCGATAGTGGCTTTACAATCGAGAGGAACCTTTCTTATCTCTCCCGAAGGCAGCTTTAGATGTGCGAAATTACCCTCTTTGGCCATGATGATCGCTGCTTGGCCTGCAGCACGGGCTAACTGTCCACCTCTTCCCTTGACAAGTTCGATATTATGAATCGGCATTCCCGGCAGGATATTGCGCAAGGGCAGAGTATTGCCTACTTTTAACTCAGCCTCCGGGCCGGTTACAATCTCGTCATTCACCTTAAGGCCCAAGGGGCAGATAATATATCTTTTCTCCCCGTCTCTATATTGCACTAAAGCGATTCTGCATGAACGGATAGGGTCATATTCGACAGTCAAAACCGAGGCTGGGATGTTTTCTTTATCTCTTCTGAAATCTATTAATCTCAGGCGTCTTTTGTGGCCTCCCCCGCGATGTCGTACAGTAATACGGCCATGCAGATTTCTTCCCGCTTTTCGTTTTAGTGGTTTGGTCAAAGATTTTTCTGGTCCTTTGGCCGTTATCTCTTCGAAACTCGAGATGTTTCGCCATCTCTGGCTAGGCGTTGTCGGTTTATATTTTTTAATTCCCATTTTTAAGTAACCTCTATTTTATGCCCTTCTTGCAAAGTAACAATCGCTTTTTTCCAATCAGCTGTTTTTCCCGCTTGCCATCTTACCCTTTTAGTTTTTCCAGAAGAAATCACAGTATTGATCTTGGCTACCTTCACTTTATAAATCTGCTCGATAGCCTTTTTGATTTGTAGCTTGCTGGCTTTTATATGCACAAGGAAAACATATTTATTAAAAGGCAAAAGCGTTGTCCCTTTTTCTGTGCGCAACATACATAATGCAGTATCGTACGGCGTTTTCATCCTTCACTCCATTCTGCGCTTAAGGATGACCCTGAGCGCAGTCGAATGGGTCATCTTTTCCTCAATTTAATTAAGTTTTCTAAAGCCAATTTTGAAAAAACCACTTTATCGTGTTTTAATACATCATATGCGTTAATGTAGTTAAATGGTTTTATCATCAGCCCCCCGATGTTACGTGCCGCTTTATTCAACCTTGCGTCCAGCTTTTCCGTAACAACTAACGGCTTATTGTTTGCTTTTACTGCTTTTAAGAAAGTTGCGAATTCCTTAGTCTTAGGTTCGCTTAAGGATATTTTATCTACTACCACTAACTGGTTATCTTTGATTTTCGCATTCAATGAATGTATAAGTGCTAGATTTCTGACTTTTTTAGGCAGGCTGAAATTGAATTTTCTCCCCCCCGGCCCAAATACCACTCCCCCGCCTCTCCATAAAGGCGACCGGATTGTACCCACTCTTGCCCGGCCGGTACCCTTTTGCCTCCAGGGTTTCTTTCCCCCACCTCTTACCTGGCTACGAGTCTTAGTGTGAGCGGAGGCCTTGCGTGTGTTGGCAAGGTACATTAATGAGGCCTGGTAGAGAAGTGTTTTGTTTGCTTTCTCCTGGAAAAAATCTTCGTCCAGCGCAAACTTTCCCACATTCTTCCCTTTTAAGTCGACTATAGCTACGCTTTTCATTTTTTACCCGCTTGAGTCTTTTTCTCTTTGGTTTCTTTTTTTGCTTCCGGTTTTTCTTGTTCCTGCTTCTTATGTGCTTTTGATTTTTTTCTTTGTGAGCGTTGGATTATCAAGAAGCTGTTATTGTGGCCAGGAACAGAACCTTTGACCACCAAAAGATTGTTCTCTTTGTCTACCTTGACTACCTCCAGGTTTTGTTCGCTGACCCTTTGGTTGCCCATGTGTCCTGGTAAATGGTGTCCTTTGTGTACCCGCGAAGGAAAGGCGCTGGCACCGATTGATCCAGGTGCCCGATGGCTCATTGAACCGTGGCTTTCTGGGCCTCTGCTCCAATTCCAACGTTTGATACCACCCTGAAAACCGCGCCCCTTAGAAGTTCCGGTTATCCTCACGTAATCTCCAGGGCTAAATATGGTCAAGTCAATATTTTGTCCTACTTTATAGTTTTGTGGATCTTCCGCGGAAACTTCTTTAATAAACTTCTTAGCTGTTACGTTTATCTTTTTAAATTTTCCGCGCACAGGTTTCTTGAGTTTAGATTCTTTGACATCTTCGAAACCAAGCTGGATAGCGTTGTAGCCGTCCGTCTTTATAGTCTTTACCTGTAGGACGGTACATGGTCCGCTTTCTATGACGGTTACTGGTATAGCCGCACCGTCTTCAGAGAAGATCTGAGTCATCCCCAATTTTTTTCCTAAAATCCCGTTCATTTTATTTCCACATCTACACCAGAGGGCAAATCCAGTTTCCTCAAGGCGTCAATAGTTTTAGCCGTTGGATCGATGATTTCTAACAATCTTTTGTGGGTTTTGATCTGGAATTGTTCTCTGGACTTCTTATCGATTACCGGAGAGCGTAGTACTGTAAACACCTCTCTTCTTGTAGGCAGAGGTATGGGGCCGCTTACCTTAGCCCCTGTGCGTTTAGCCGTGTTTACGATCTCTTCCGCAGACTGATCCAGGATCCGGTGGTCATATGCACGCAGTTTTATCCTGAACCTCTGTGTCGTTGTTTTTTGTTCTTGTTTTTTTTCTTTTTTCTTCGCCATTTTTAGACCGATCTATTCTATAATCTCACTAATTACCCCTGCCCCTACCGTATGCCCGCCTTCGCGGATAGCAAAACGTAGGTTTTTCTCCATGGCGATA
>JAFGHF010000068.1 GCA_016939375.1 Candidatus Omnitrophota bacterium
CTCCCGTAGGAGTCTGGGCAGTGTCTCAGTCCCAGTGTGGCTGACCATCCTCTCAGACCAGCTACCCGTCAAATGCCTTGGTAGGCCATTACCCTACCAACAAGCTGATAGGACGTGAACTCCTCTTCAAGCGACAGGTCATTTGACTCTCTTACGAGAACCAAATGATCCCCATCTTTAATTACATCTTCATGCGAAAACGTAATGTTATTTGGTATTAGCCCGCCTTTCGGCAAGTTGTTCCTAACTTAAAGGCAGATTATTCACGTATTACTCACCCGTTTGCCGCTCGGCTATAGTCCGTACTTTCTTAACCTTACGGTCAAAAAAGTACAGTCCATTCCTCGCGCGACTTGCATGCCTAATCCACGCCGCCAGCGTTCGTTCTGAGCCAGGATCAAACTCTCCATGGAATTGTTTATTCATTTTCTGGCTTCATAAGGGCTCGCTTGGCTATTGAATTTTCAAAGATCAGTGCAAAAAAAGATAAAAAAAAGGCGCTAGGACAATGTCCTAACGCCTCACATTCTCCCAAAAAGTACTACCAAAATTTGTCAATGAGTCTTCTCAAAGATACTCCTTTTGATTAGACTTTCCTTGTAAGCTATATACTTATAACACAGCGCTACTTTTTTGTCAAGAAGTATTTATTAATTTTTTATTTTAAAAGAATCTTACAAAACCTGGTTTTTCCTACTTTTATGCAGTATTCCGTATTTTTCTTAAGCTGGTAGTCGCAATGCGTTACCTTTACGCCATTTACGGAAATTGCCCCCTGGCCAACCAAGCGGCGGAACTCGCTTTTGCTCTTTATCAGATCAAGTATTTTCGGGCACAAAAGGTCTGCTAATGCAGGGGCTGCTACCTGAAGCCCTGTAACAGAAGCACATTCGATTGTTCGGACTTTAAGGTTACTAAAAGGGTCTTGTTTTTGGAATGCCTGTTCAAAATCCGCTTGCGCCTTTTGGGCCTTGTTCTCCCCGTGGTATTGTTTGACAATCTCAAAGGCCAGTTGTTTTTTGGCCTCCATAGGATGCATCTTTTTGACCTTATCGAGATCCATATCTGTCAAAAGCTCATAATATTTTATCATCATCTCGTCGGAAATGGACATCGTCTTGCCGTACATATCTTTAGCGTTCTCATTGATGCCGATGTAATTGTTATAGGATTTGCTCATTTTCTGCACGCCGTCTGTGCCTTCAAGAAGCGGCATGGTGATCACGACCTGGGCCTTTTGTCCGTATCTCTCCTGAATGGTACGCCCCATTATCAGATTGAATTTTTGGTCAGTCCCGCCTAATTCCACATCGGCCTCTAAGGCAACCGAGTCATAGGCCTGCAAAAGTGGATAGAAAAATTCCAGAAGGCTGATATCTTTACCCTCTTTGTAGCGCTTGAGAAAATCGTCTCTCTCAAGCACCCGGGCAACAGTATACTTAGAAAGGAGCTCAGCGATCTGTTGGGGGTTAAGCTTTCCCAGCCAAGAGCTATTAAATACTACCTTCATCTTTTTCACATCCAAGATCTTGCTCACCTGCTGCTTATACGTCTGGGCGTTCTTGAGCACGTCTTCTTTGGTGAGCGTAGGGCGTGTTTCGTTTCTGCCTGAAGGGTCCCCGATCATGGCGGTAAAGTCGCCTATCAAAAAGACGATCATGTGCCCCAGTTGTTGAAAATGACGCAGTTTGCGCAAAAGCACTGTATGCCCCAGATGGATATCGGGCGCGGAAGGGTCAAATCCGGCCTTTATTATCAGCGGTCGCTTCTCTAAAGCTGCCTGTTTTAATTTATCTCTCAATGACTGCTGAGAGATAATCTCCACAGTCCCCCGCTTAATCAATTCTATCTGCTTGTCAATATCTTTTGTTTTTCCCATCTTATACCCGTTTAGATTTTTGCTGATGGCTGAGAGCCGAAAGCTGATAGCTATAAGTCAAAACACCTTTCCTTTAAGGATATGTCGCCAAAATATGTCCCATTGCTCATCTTGAAAATAATTGAAGGGGTTTTGATAGCTTACTGTCAACTCGTATTCGACTTCCTCCCGGGTCAGCTGTCTGGTCGTCCGCGGCCATTTTGACTCATCCAGATGTCTGCCGTAAATAAGGTTCCAAAACCATCGCCATTCCTGGGGGCTGAAGTGGCCGAAAGGCTCTCTTAAGTTGGCCTTTAGGCTTTCTTCCAGGTCTATTGTCGTCAACGGAGGCCTGCGTGAGGTAAAAGTACTTTCTTTAAAACTGTAGAAGATATCCTCAAGAACGTACTTTAAGCTAGTCCTCAGGCGCTCTATTTTTTGACTTTTAGCTATGAAAAACATACCAAAAAATATTCCGCCGATTATCAGAAGACTGATCAGTATTGAAGATGGTTTATGTCTGGCCACTTTACTCTTTTTGAGTCAGAGTGATTTTGTGTTGAGTCGAGTCAGATTTTGCGACTCTGGTTTTTACTTTATCTCCAACCTTAAAGATCTCCGCGGGCTTACCTTTGTTTTCTCCCGGTACTTCTGAGATATGCAAAAGGGCTTCTATGTCTTTCTCGATTTCCACAAACACGCCAAAGTTGGTAACCTTTGTAACCGTGCCTTCTAATTCCAACCCCGCGGGAAACCTCTTGATTAGTTCCGGCCATGGATCGGGCTCTAGCTGTTTTAATCCTAGCGCTATTTTTCTGTTATCTTGGTCCACAGAAAGTACCGTCGCCTCGATCTTCTGCCCTTTTTTGAGTATTTCTTCGGGATGCATCAGTCTTTTTGTCCAGGACATATCAGAGATATGGATCAGCCCATCTATACCTTCTTCCAACTCTACAAACGCCCCGTATTCAGTGAGAGTGTGGATCTTTCCCTTTACCCTTGAGCCGATAGGATAGCGTTCGGCTACTTTGAGCCAGGGATTGGCTTCCATCTGCTTGATGCCTAAAGAGATCTTTTGCGCGGCGCTATCCGCGTTTAAGACTATGGCCTCGACTACGTCTCCTATGGCCAACACCTCATTAGGATGATTGATCCTGCGCGACCAGGAGAGCTCGGAAATATGCACTAATCCTTCCAGCCCTTTCTCTAGCTCTATAAACGCGCCGTAGGGCAGTATGTTTACCACCTTGCCCTTTATCTTTGTTCCCACGGGATACTTTTCATTGACTTTTTCCCAAGGACTGGGCATTTTCTGCTTTAAGCCCAAGGAAACCCTTGTGTTTTCCTTATCGATATCCAAGATCATCACTTCGATCTTATCGCCTAAGGCCACTATCTCGCTGGGGTGGCTTACCCTTCCCCAGCTCATATCAGTGATGTGCAAAAGCCCATCTACCCCGCCTAAATCAATGAAGGCCCCGAAGTCGGTGATATTTTTGACCACACCTTGACGGATCTCGCCCTTCTTTAGTTCATGTATTAACTTATCCCGGGTCTGTTCTTTTTCTTGCCTTAACACATCCTTGCGCGACAAGACGATATTCCTTCTGGCCTTGTTGATCTTGACGATTTTAAACTTAAGCCTTTGCCTCATGAATTGATCGAGATTGGGAAATCCTCGCAGGGCTACTAAAGAAGCGGGCAAAAATGCATCTAGCCCGATATCTACCATCAGGCCGCCTTTTACCTTGCGATTGACAGTCCCTTCGATGATGTCTCCCTCTTTATAGTCGTTCATTATCCTTTCCCAGCCGATCTTGCGGTCCGCCTTCCATTTGGAAAGCACAACCATGCCGTCTTCGTTTTCCTTGGACTCAAGAAGTACGTCGATCTTATCGCCCACTTTAATCGCTTTGGGGTCACTGAATTCGCTTAACGGTATACAACCCTCTGATTTGTATCCGATGTCCACTAACACCTCTTTGGGTGTCACGGACACTATCTCTCCCTTTACGATCTCGCCCTCTTTAAACTCCTTGAGGGTATCCTCGTAAATCTTCTCCAAATTTTTCTGTTTTAGTTTGCCAAACATTTAAAAAAGTCACCTCTTTCTTTAAGGATTATTTTCGTATTTTACTTTGAGCTCTTCGATTTTCTGCATCACTCTTTGTGCGATATAACGATAGAGATCAACTCCTTTCTTCTCTGAAGTCAAATCATTCGCCTCTAAAGGTTGACCAAAATATACCTTGATCTTCGTCGGTCGAATAATCCTGGTGCCTCTGCGTAAGGCTTTAAAGCTGCCTTGTATATATGCGGGAACTATCGGCGCCTTGCTCTTTGCCGCTATCAGGCCTATCCCGCCAAGTGGTTTTCCCAGACTGCCGTCCCAAGTCCTTGCCCCTTCGGGAAAAATAAGCACGCCTTTACTAGCTTTTAGCTCAGCCAGCGCAAAACGCACCGATCTTAAATCGGCCGAACGGGTCTTTACTGGAAACGCTTGCAGGCGCCTGATAAACCAGGCAAAAAACGAATTGTAAAATAGTTCCTCTTTAGCAAAATATGAGAGTTTCCTGGGACAACATACCCCTATAATCGGTGGATCTAAATAACTAGCGTGATTACTGGCTATAATAAACGCCCCTGTAGTTGGGATCCTTTCTCTTCCAGCAGCGCTGAGGCGAAAGAAAATCTTATAAAACACCAAAAACATGAATCTTATGACTACGTAGAGCATAAACCTATAATTTTCAGCACCACCTGTTCAATGGTCAAATGGGTGGTATCAACATAGATGGCATCGGCGGCTCTCGTCAAAGGGGCAACTTCTCTTTCCATATCGCTTTTATCGCGCTCGTTTATTTCTTTTGTAAGCTCCTCTAGGGACACTTGTTGACCCATCTGCGTCAGTTCTTTGTGCCTGCGCTTGGCCCTTTCGCCGGCCTGGGCATCTAGATAGAACTTATGCCGCGCATTGGGAAAAACAACCGTACCGATATCTCTTCCTTCTAAAACAGCTCCCTGCGACTGGGCAGCCAAGGTCCTTTGCAGCCTGACCATCTCAGTACGCACTGAAGGTATCCGGGCCACAAACTTGACTTTTTCCGTGATCGAAGGCTGGCGGATATCACCGCTTACGTCTTGGCCATCCAACTTTACCTCTAATGCTTCCCCCTGCATATCAAGCTGGATATCGACGACCTTGGCCAATTCCGTCAACGCCTCTGCATCTTCGAGGTCTACGTTTCCCCCTATTGCCTTTAAAGTCAATGCCCGGTACATCGCCCCGGTATCGACATATAAAAATCCTAGCCTCCTGGCTAATTCTTTGGCCACAGTACTTTTGCCTGAGCCTGCCGGTCCATCAATAGCAATTACTTTATCTGTGGTCCTGCGCTGTCTCTGAGCCTCATTATCTGCTGAGCACATCTCGCAAATCCTTGATTTTTTTACATTCGGCGCGCAGGCTACCCTCTTTCTCCTCCTTTATCAAGCGGGAAACTCTCTTTAAGTTACGGATATAATTGTTCACAACCTGCATAATCGCTTTTTTATTGGTCAGGAAAATATCTGTCCAGATCTCGCTGTCTGATGCAGCTATGCGTGTGGAGTCTAAAAATCCGCTGGCCGCAAAGGACAGGCTGTTTTTAGCCGCGTTTACAAGCTGCCCGGCAGCTAGATGGGGCAGGTGACTGATCACCGCCACAATCTGGTCATGTCTTTGGGGGCTTAAGACTTTCACGCGGCAGCCCAAATCCCTCCAAAGTCTATTAACTCTTTTTAAGGCGCTTTTTTTGGTTCTGCTTGTTTTTACCACAAAACACAAAGCCCCTTTAAAAATACCGGCGCGGGCCTGGGCCACACCCCTTTTTTCTGAACCGGCCATAGGGTGTGAGCCGACAAAAGAACAGCGTCTGCCGATACATCCCTCTAATTCTTTGGCGATGACCTCTTTTGTGCTGCCCACATCGGTGACCAGGCAATTTGGCTCCAAGAGCGGGGCGATTGCCTTTCCGATGCTTATAATTTTATTTACCGGCGTGGCTAAAATTACTAAATCTGCCCCCTTTACCGCATCCTTATAATCCAGCGTACCATTGTCGATGGCCCTCTTGCGCTTGGCCCTGGCAAGCGAAGTCTTATGCCTACATACCCCGACGATTTCTTTGGCCAGCCTCTTTTTTTTCAGGGCCAGACCTATCGAACCGCCGATTAAACCAACGCCGATTATGGCTACTTTTTTAAACATTTCCTTTTTAGCTTACTGTTTTTTACTGACAACTGATAACTGTTAACTGATAGCTGATAGCTGATAGCTATTATATTTTTCTGTCAACAGCCAGGGCAATCTTTCTTAATTCCCGCATCAGCGCACTAAAGTTTTCAGGGATTAATGACTGGGAGCCGTCCGAAAAAGCATCTTCGGGGCTCGAATGCACCTCTATCAATAGGCCATCGCACCCGGCGGCCACAGCCGCTTTTGAAGCAGGGCCCACCAGCCCCCACCTACCGGTCGCATGGCTAGGATCGACGATTACCGGCAAATGGCTCAAAGATTTGATTGACGGCACCGCGTTAATATCTAAGGTAAAGCGTGTATAGTCCTCAAATGTGCGGATGCCCCTCTCACAAAGCATTACATTGAAGTTGCCTTCCGAGAGTATATATTCCGCGGACATGAGCAATTCTCTTACTGTCGAAGACATGCCTCTTTTTAAAAGCACCGGTTTTTTTGACTTGCCTACGGTCTTTAATAGGTTGAAATTCTGCATATTTCTGGCGCCGACCTGGATGATATCGGCGTATTTTTCCACTAATTTTATGTCCCGCGTATCCATCAGCTCCGTGACTATCAACAGGCCGGTCTCTTTTTTGGCCCGGGCCAAATACTTAAGGCCTTTCTCGCCTAACCCCTGAAAACTATAAGGAGAAGTACGCGGCTTAAAGGCCCCCCCTCTTAATACGGTAGCGCCTGCTGCCTTTACCTTTTTGGCGATTGTAATAAGCAACTTTTCATCTTCCACCGAGCATGGCCCAGCCATCACCACGATTTTCTTTCCTCCCACCTTTACGCCGCTGCCGATATTTATTTTTGTGTCGTCTTTTTTAAAATCTCTGGAGACAAGTTTATAGGGTGTTAAAATGGGCATGACCTTTTCAACGCCGGCAAAGACCTCAAGCGGCTGAATACGCAACACATCCTCTTCGCCGATAACGCCGATGATAGTCCTCTCCACACCCTTGGAAACCCAGGGCTTAAGTCCCAGTTTTTTGACCTTTTCGGTAATATGGTCGATCTGTTTCTGCGTGGCGTCAGGGCGTAGAACAATTATCATATTTATCCTCCGTAATTACGCAAGATTGTTTTTAAGCTCTTAATAAAAAGCCTGTTTTGGGGCATCGTGCCGATAGTCACCCTTATATACTCGTTCAGGCCCCAGGAGCTCATATTTCTAACTATCACACCCTTTTTCAAGAGCCGCTTATAGGCACCCTGGGCCTTGGGCCCGACTTTGACCAAAATAAAGTTGGCGGCACTCTCGATATAAGGTATTCCCAATCTGCACAATTGGCTATATAAGTATCTTTTGCCTGCCTTTAACATTTTCCTTGTCAGCCTTATGTGTGCCTCATCGTCAAGGGCCGCACATGCTGCAACCTGAGCAAGCGATGTCACATTGAAAGGTTCCCTTGCTTTATCAAGGCATGAGGCGATATGGCTATTTGTAATCGCATAGCCTATTCTTAACCCACTTAAACCATAGGCCTTGGAAAATGTGCGGGCCACGATAGCGTTGCCCCTGCCCAGATATTTCATAGCATTGGGGTAATCTTTCTTATCGACGAGCTCATAGTAGGCCTCATCAAAAAAGACCAAAACGCCCTTAGGCAGCCCTTTCATAAATGACTGCACTTCTTTTTTTGTCACGTATGTGCCGGTGGGGTTGTCAGGATTAGCGATAAACACAAGCTTTGTCTTTTTAGTGATCGCCTTTTTCATCGCCGGCAAGTCATAGCGCAAGCCCTTTAAAGGCACGAATTTGATCTTGGCCCCGCAAATCGTACTGGCCAGTTCATAGATAAGAAACGTGGGCCGGGCGATCACCACCTCATCGCCTTTACCCACAAAAGCCCTTAAGGCCAAGACTATTATCTCGTCGCTACCGCAGCCAAAGACCAGGTTTCCGGGCTTTACTTTCAGCTTCTTGGCCAGTTTCTGTTTTAAATAGTAGCAGCCGCCGTCAGGATAGCGGTGTATCTGAAGCAAGTTTTTTTTGATGGCAGCAATGGCTTTTTTGGAAGGGCCCAGCGAATTTTCATTGGAAGCCAGCTTGATTACGCTTTTGATGTTGTATAGGCGCTTGATTTCCTCAATCGGCCTTCC
>JAFGHF010000069.1 GCA_016939375.1 Candidatus Omnitrophota bacterium
CGAGCTATTAAAGAAGGCAAACCCTCAAGCCCAAGCCAACCTCTTTAAGCACCAGCCCATGCGCAATCTTGCAGCTAGCTTGGGTTCTGTTACTCCTTTCATATTATTGGTCGGGGGTATAGTCGGAATTAGCTTACTGGGAAGCGGGTTAGCTAATGCGGCTCAGGGAGATACAGGATCATTGGATGATCATGGTTCGATAGTAAGTGACAGTGGCGAGGTGCATGTTGTCGCCAACGAAAATGGAGCCATATCCCAGGAAGCCGCATTAGAAGAAGAACTTTCTTTCCAAAATGGTTTAAGGGAAGCTTATCAAAAGCACGCCGATAAACTCGAAGAAGCAAAGGAAGGAATCGTCGCTACTGATGCCAAGATCAAGGCATTGGAAGAAGAGCTTAAATCTATATTAGAATCAGAAAAAACTAAAGTAGCCCCACAAGAGCCTGCGGAGACTCTGCAGCAGACAAAATCCGCAGAAGAGCAAGAGCTCAAGGCAGAAGAGCCTGTTCAGGAGCCCAAGACGCAAGAGACACAAATAGAACAAGATGTCAAAGTAAAGACCGGCCCCAAATATAATTATACCTTTGGCAAGACTGTGGTTGTCGAGAATTCCATGGATGTCTCATGCAAAGAAGGCCGCAAACTTTATTATCAAAAGAAATATCAAGAAGCTATTGAGAAATTCGAAAGTGTCATCGCTGCCAGCGATGAAGAAATAGGCGGAAGCGAATACGCCGGCTCAAAGAGACTGCACAGCCACGCAGAGCATGTAAGAAGGAATGCTCAGAAATGGATTGAAAGGGCAGAATATAGGTTAGACAAGGCCCTAGAAAAAGCCAAGAAAGACCAACCTAAGCTAAAACTTGCCCAAATAGATGAGCCTGTAATCGAAGAGGCAGATGTAGAGTTCCCGGAAGATATCAATAGCACTATTATCGTTTCGGCAGCCCCGGATATTACCAGACCAGTCGATCCTACCGTAGTAGAAAAAGCCGCTATTGAAAAGTCCTTCTTAGGCTCAAGAAAGTTTGAGATGGAACTGCGCAAGCAGCTTGATGCGCAGGGAGGACCTGTATTTGCTGAGGTTAGCAAAAACGGACACAACGACCCTGTTGCCTTGGTAGAGACTCATCAACATGGAAGAATGCTACAGAAGCTATATAGAAACCGTAGCCCGCTGCTCGATGCCGAAGGATATCCAGTATGGGTATTTGAGTGGAGAGACCAAGACGGCTATTTCCATGAAAAGGCGATCAGGCATTATGAACTTGAGCCTGAGACCGGCAAGTGGCAACGCATCGCTATCCCCGAAAAAGGTAAGGATTATGTAATAATCGTAGAAGATACTATGAGAAACAATGATCCGGCCAGCGCCAATGAGATCTGGACCGGAAAAAACTACCTTAATAAGTTAGTGGTATTCCACGAATATGGATTTGCTACCTATTTACAGGAGTTAGAAGAAGCTAAGAAACACAAAGAGCACTTAGTAAAATCAGGTATTTTTGAAAGCGCTCTTGCTACGGTAGTATTGACCACCGAGATTTCACAGCCTTGGGTGATTCCTGTTTCCCGTATTGCCTTTGATGTGCTCTTTACCAGAAATGATATTCCTAAGTCTTTCCCTAAATTTGCTGAGGACCATCCCGAATTGGCTTATAGGTGGTTAAGGCAAGAAGCCAAAAAGAATGAATCCTGGGCCTTGTTCATTGTCAACGCCATTGACAATATTTGCGATGCCACAGGGCTATCAGATGAAGACGTATTCAAAGAGCTATTTGACAGCGATTACATAGTACCCGGCAGCCGCCTGCAGATCAAAATCGATGATTCAGGCATAGGAGTAGGGCCGAAAATAGGCTCTGTGCTTAAGCTGGTTACATTCGGGAAAGCATTTAAGGATTCTCCTAATCTTTGGACCAGAAGAGCATGGGATCTGCGCTTCGAAGGTTTTCCGCTTTTTGTGCCTTTTGAGATCATGGATGCCGATAACTATGTCGATGTGTTAGAAGAAAGTTATTATTTCGGCGTTAAGGACGAGATCATCGGTGACGGCATCGGCACTATCTACGAGAGCGAAGAAGAGTTCATGGAAGACTTAAGAAGTGGTGATATAGTGCGCATCGGCGACCATCCTATGGATAAAAACAGGGCCTCTCCCTTAGCCTTCTACAAAAACCACAAAACCAATGAGGTATTGATCCCTGGACGCAAGGCATATGAAGAGGGTAAGCTAGAAATAAAGAAAAACACCGCCAAATATCAGAATTTTAGAGAGTGGTTGACCCAAGGCGGCTTGATGCTCATTGACGTCCAGACAGGGGAAAAGAAAGTATATAGCGGCAAAGAGCCTTTAGTAGCTGAGCTAGAGAAGCTCGACCAGTCTGGTCTTAAATTAGGCAAAGAGATAGAGACCGCTAATTGGAGATACAAGGTAACATATGAGGGCAGAGAATATATTGTCTTGATGAACTTCCCTCTAGAGGATATCACCAGAGAAAAGATAAATCCTGTTACCGGCAGAAAGACTATCGTCACCTATGGCTATGTAGATGGCGGCTTCATGAGATTAAAGAAAGAAGTGGGAGAAAGATTTATTAGCGCTGAGTTCATATATGATGAGCATGGCGTTGAGAGCCAGAGAAATACCTATGTCAACTTATCTAAAGACCGCGATAACCCCAAGCAGGGCCCGCTTTATTCTGCTTCCCAGACTAAGCCTTATGATAAAGATGCTAAGGCCAAAGATCTAGGCCTTGTGAAATCCGTATCTTATTATGAAGGGCAAAATAGCAAATTCCGCACTACAGAAGATATAAGATTTGATAGATACGGCCGCAATATAGGGGCAATAACAGACAGGACTATTGCGGAGATCAGCTATAGCGATGATTATTATGGAGGAAGGATCAGGGTAAGCTCCAAGGCCTGGGTCAATCTTGGCGATCACAACAATCCTCAAAAGGGCGGTTTAGATTTTACTGCTCAGACTATAGAATTTAATAAAGATAAAGGGGAGGCCACAGAGCGCAAACGTTATTCTATAGGCAGCGAAGAAAAATATAGCAGCGAAGAATTAGTGACTTATGATATATTTACCGGTTGGCCAAAAGTCATCGAGTTTGATAACGAGGTCCTTATATACAATGCGGCCACAGGCAAGTTTATTATAGAAAAGTCGGGTAGAACAGCTATTAAGTCCTATTATGAAGGATCTTATGGCATGTATGGTATTGCCGATAGAGTGGAAACAGTGCTTATTGACCAGACTACCGGAGCCCAGGAACTCGTTACCACATCTATGCCGGTCGAGTCATATAACGGCCAAAGAGGCTATCATCTGGTTTATCAGATCAAGGACGAGAGAAAGAGTAACGCGGTTGTGACCACTGCTTTGCAGGAAGTAAAAGACGGACAGGGCTTGTTGAAGAGAAAATATGTCGGCTATTTTGACCGCCAAAGCAAAGAATTTGTGCGCCAGAGACTTATTGAATTTGATTATCATTGGGATGAAGAATGGGCACAATACAGAAGGCCCAGCTACAGCAGAAATTATATTTATGACCCCGAGAGCAAGGACCACAGAGGCTCTCTCAAGAGCGAGACCATAACCAAGGGATGGTTTAGCGTTGAGACAGATGCTGGTACAAGAATTATCGGTATTCAGGCCGAGAGAAAAGACTGGTGGCATGATGGCGACTTCAGCAGTATGGTCAAATCCGCATACAGCGAAGACTATTTCGGCGAGCATGTAGTGAGCAGGATCGATAACTATAAAAACAGAAAAACCCTTATTCTATATGATAAATATGGAGACGAGGAATCAAGCCAGATATTTGACCTTGCTTTCCACCCTACGTTGGTAGGACCTGAAGGCAAAGTGGGTACCAGGCAAGCAGAGAAACCGATATTGACCAGCAAAACCATAGCTTCAGGCATAATGAAGAACCCATATTACCCTGACTTACCAGAGCAATATTATCTTATCAAAGGTGTGACTATTTACAATCATAGGGGCCAGGCGCTTTATACCGCTTCTCAGTGGTTTAATAGAAGCGGCGAGATGGTCTTAGAGGCCATCGACAAAAAGAACGGCAAGACAGAAAAGGCAGAGGACATCTCTTATTATTTCAGTTCTGCTGACTGGCAGGAGATATGCTGCCCGGCAAGACTTACTGCAACTTCTAGAGAGGCCGGCCATAATTTTGCTATGCCAAGAGAAAATGGCGATATCTCCGGTTATGAATTCTTATATTTCTTGGTCGGTACGAAAGAGGCTAATCAAGATGGTATTATTTACAATCTAGTAGTAAGAGACGCACATGGTAAAGAAGTTGCCCTTGGCAAAGATCATCTGTTCTGGAAACCGTATACTGCCCATAAAGAGTATTATCCTAATAAGAAAAGTCCGATCAGGGCCTCAGCCGTAGTGGTAAAGCCTGAAGATATAATGAACAAGGCAGAATTTGTTAAGTTCGTATCTATCAAACAGCTCAGAGAACTAGGCATAGACACGCATAGAATTACAAACATTACTTTAAAATATAGCGCAAAAGAAGGCCAGGAGAAACTCTACGTAGGCAATATCAGACTATTGGGGCAGGGAGATATAAAGGTAGAGAAGATCCAGGGAATAAGGGCATTTGTGTCAGATGTGTCTTTGCGTATATCCAAGTGGCTTGAGAAGAAAACACAAGAGAGACGCTTTGCCTTCAGCAGTAGAGGGGATATATTAGTCGATAAGATCGATGGCGAGACTGTACAGAAAGTATACAAACCTGATTTTACCCCCTACTTTGACAAGTTTGATTATAAGTATGAAAGCGAAAAAGGCATTACCAAGA
Organism: Candidatus Omnitrophota bacterium; assembly: GCA_016939375.1. GTDB lineage: Bacteria > Omnitrophota > Gorgyraeia > JAFGHF01 > JAFGHF01 > JAFGHF01. Next base: position 4,845 of record JAFGHF010000069.1, read on the forward strand.
CCGCTACAGTAAGACTATACTATGATACCGATGGAAAGACCCCGCTTTTTGCAGTGGAATTCCGAACCGGTTCAAGCCCCACTGTATACCTCCAGGAAGAGTTGGACAACTATATATTCCAGTTTAGAGTAGACCCACATACCGGCCATGCTATCAAGGACGCCTACAAAGTAGATGATATCAACCCGGATATGGTACGCTTTAGCAAGAGGGGCAATAACATATTCCTGCCCTTTATGCAAAACGGCGATCTGCTGGACAGGTTTAAGAACAGAAGATATAACAATTTTGCTAACGTGCCTACTCGTGCTCAGATCGGGGAGTTAGACGCTAAGGGTGAAGCGATCAAGAAAGAATACTTGAGATATCCTGAGTTTAACCCGGCCAATATAGGAGGGATCCTCAAAGACGTATCTATAGTTCCTCCTTATTTACTTACCCGTATTATCCATATTCCGGAATATGAACAATATACTCATAGCGAAGAATTTAGCTTGGGATTTGTCGAAACAAAGATACGGGAATTTGCCCAATACTTTAAGGCAATTGAGAAGTTTAAGAATCCTAAGACCGGTCTTTACCCCAGCCATCCCGGATCTAAATATCCATTTCAGGCATTTACCTTTGATGCCAGCATGCATATACCCAAGTTGGTATTGATAGGCAATGTTGATGCGGCCAAGAAGATATTGATGTTCTATGACCAGGCCTCCAGAGATCCGCAGACCGGTTTATTCTACTGTAGCTACGACATTAGGACCGGTCTTCCTGTTGAATATGACGCCAAGACCCAAAATCCGATAAAATCTATAGTACGCACAGGCCCCAATGCGTTTTATGTCATGGAGGCGGTCAACTACTATTTATTGACCGGAGACAACGAACATTTAGCTACAGCATTTGAGATCGCCAAGAACTTGATCGTTCATCTTCAGGATGAGACGGGTGGATTTATATTAGGCCCCAGCGATAGAGAATGGAAAGGACATTATTCAGTAGAAGAGAACATAGATATCGAGGGCATCTTCAATATGTTAAGCCTGCCTGAAGTCCAAGAACAGCTTGAGCATATCTATCAAGACAAAGCCGAAGACTTAAGAAAGCTTTATAGAGAGTCCCAGCAGAGATATTCCAAGTGGATGGTCGAAAATAGCGCAGATAAAGATAGAAATTTAATGCATAGAGGGGTCATGAAGGCCAAGGTAATAGGGGCGAAAGGCCAGACCAGAGAAATATTGATGTCCGATCTGAATCAGGCGTCCGATTGTTATTCTTGGCTATTCGATACTTTTGAGCCTGATAAAGTAAAGGCCACGATCGGAGATCCGGATAGGCTGTTCGCTAACTTCTTAGCCTTATTCGTAGTCCAGCTTGACATACCGGAAGTAGGAAAAGTCGCGGGGGTAGATTTTAATATTTCCATAGGCAGGGAAGATGCGATATTCCCAGAGCAGACAGGATATCTGGTCCAATCAGCCTGGAGATTAAAATGGTGGCATCAGGAAAAAGCGCTTGAGCTCAAAGCCCAAGGAAATGACAAGCTATATACAGCAGAGCTGGAAAAGGTCAGTTACTATAGTAATGTAATTGAATATTTCTTGGCCAATATAGAGAAGCTGAGAAATAGTAAATTGTGCAGGAATGGATTGCTACCTTATGCCATTTCAATGAGAAACGGAAAAGTGGTCATCGAAGGCATAGAGACCGGACATAGCTTTGCATCTCCGGTATGTGACCGCAAAAAAGGCACAGGGCATATATCTATAATTACCCATCTGCAAGATTTCTATGCCAATATCGGCTTTATCCCAAATCAACCTTATGGAGGAAAACACTTCAGAGAGATAATCGAAAAAGGCCAGTTAGAGATAAAAACGCCATCAAGCGATATAGAAAAGCCGGTTTTTGCTTATAGCTGGCCTTTAGGGGCGAAGGTAGCTACTATTTTATCAATATTTGCCGGCGCGTTGATCCTTTCCCTAGGATTTATCCGTCATATCAGAAGAAAGGCCAGCAAGGCTGTGGTTGGTAAAACAGAGCAAGCTCAAGGAGACAGCCCGGATAAAGCAAACAGGAAATCGATTGAGAAATTTATCGCACAATATATCACAGAAAAATTAAGCGGTATCTCTGAGGAAAATAGGAATGATATAGTAGCCAGGTTGATACACAAGCGCGTTCCTAAGAGACAAACGGGCTTGAGAAAGGCTGCTTTGACGATCCGAGGAAAACCGGTATTATCTTATGATGTGACTGCCAGCAAGATCTGGGCAAGGGCGATTACAGAAGGATTGATCAACGAAGGCGAGATCAAAGATATAATCAAGGCCGCTTTGGACAAATATGAGTTAGATGTAGATAAAAATTTAATCACGATCAAGTCTGACCTGACGATCTGTAGCCTGGTTTATTCTAAGAATAAGTCCATATCATTCAAGAGTTTAAATGATATGTTTATTTTCCTCCAGGATATCTTGGTCCTCGAAGCGTTAGAGGCGGTATATGGAGGGCCTGTTGTAGGTAGGCTCATAGAGATGTTAGTCGATGAAACCGGCGATCCTCAAGGGAAGAAAGAAGCGATTGGCAAACATATAGAGAAAATAATCCACCGCGGCGATGTGCCGACATATGAAGAAGTAGTAAATATCACCATTAGACAGATAGTTTGGGAGATGGCCCATCTCTGGGGGGCGAAAAAACGCAACATGGGCATCGAACATCCATTCGTAGATTACTTGCAAAACAAACTTAAGGCCCATATGACTCAGAACAACATATTTATTCTGCCGGCACAATGGCATAAAGTCGAGAACAGCCTTAAAGAGGAATTGAGAAAGATAGATGCTACTATCAGCCAGTGGCAAGATTTTGTCGACCTATTGATAGTAATGATGGATAACTTCATCGAAGGTAAGATGAGATTTGCCAGCTATAAGCTTGCCGACGGATCAGAGCAGATCGCCATTGTCAACAAAGATGGTAGCGATGCCTGGTCAGGTCTGATCAAGCGAGCACAGTTGGAAAAAGCCAACTTAGAGAAGATACAGGAGGTCTTTAGAAATCAAGAGGCTATCAGCGCTTTGAGATTTCTATTTGAAGGAACCGCCAGGAAAGTCGGGTTATTCGGCAAAATCGGCTTGGTGGTCAAGAATATATATAAATACCAGCCTGATGAATCAGCCAACTATTATTTTGAGATGCTTAAAAAGCATTATTTAGGAAATAACGCGGGGAAAGCGACTAATAGGCATATAGAGGATGAAGCATTTGAATTAGCCGGTCGTAAAACCACTCCCGACTTTATAGATTATCTTAAATTCAGCAAAGAGTTTGTGGCCAGAAAAGAGGATTGGGCAAGCATTAGTGATGCCGGTATGTATCCTAAACTTTGGGCCTTAGGCCTAGTCACCGGAATAGTCAATATTGTCTGGACTTGGTTGGCAACTGGGCGATTAGACAATTTTGGAACAGGTGTGCTTATAGCCACTGCCTTGCACGTTTTCTTTGCCACTATTAAGAACGGCCCGAGGTTCTTCAAGACAATCAAAGATTTCTGGTTGGCATTTGACCATACTCAAGACGGTAAACCGATATTATTCGGCACAAAGGAAAAGATCGGATTTGCGAAAATAGGCCTATGGATAGTATGGAATACGATCATCTTGTCGGCGGGCAAGGCCTTCTTCGTCTATCTCGCCCCGCATGCCGCGACTAGTCCTTTATTGCCGGTCCTTATTTTGAGTTTTATCTTCTTATACGGCATGCTCAAGCTGGGTACCTGGGCATATATGTATTTTGTAGAGTCAGCCTTTACCGGATGGTTAAAGTACAAGGAAAAGGAAGAGATGCCTAATCTTCTTCCGCCTCTAGTGGATATGCCTAGCGTAAGCTTGCTGCATCCTTTGATGAAGGAAGCATTTGGGCTGTCACCACAAGAGTTATTAGGGGATTCATTCGAAGTAGCTCTAGCTACTTTAAGAAACAAGAGATCTGACCTATACAGAAAGATAATAGACAAAAATACGGAAAAGAAGATACTGCAAGAAATAGAAAAAGAAAGGCGAGCCGGTAAAGTATTGATCACGGTAGAAGCAGCCAAAAAGGTGCTTAATAAGCGACAGATCGCCCAGATAATCAAGATGGCCAGGAAACACAATCTGGGAGCCAGCAACCTGGACTTCTTAAAGGAAAGCTATATTGATAGTTATAAAGAGTTGATCGCTGAGTTGATCAAAGAAGGAAATATACTTACAGAATATCGACAAGCGCTTGAAGATACTATTAACAGAAGAGATTTCCGTGCTTACCATGCATTATTAGATAAGTTGATCGCCGAAGGTAAAGATGAAGAGGCTTTACAAAAAGCATACAAAGGTAAGGATCGGGTAAACAAGGAGGTCATCGAGAAACTAACAGGATGGGCTAATGAATATGAACCAGCTGTGCTGCCTACGCTTTTAGAAATGGTCAACATCCGCGACTGTTATGAAGAATGGTTTGCTGATTATTATGGAATAAATAAAGAGGCCAATCAAGAGATGATCAGCGCTTTGGCCCAGCGCAAGGTCTTCATAGGCATCAACACTTCATTAAACAGAAAAGATGTAGGGGAATTATGTGATAAATACAAGATCTGGCGTCCGATATCTGAAGAAAGGCAGTTTAATAAAGCAGCTTGCGAAGCAGTAACAATGGCCCGTACCTTAGCCAGCGACCTTTGGATGAACTATGAGAAAGGCTGTCGCGCTGATGAGTCTTCCCAGAGGAGATTCCTCAACTTTATGTGTGAGTTTTCCAATCAGGAAATAGACATAGCCCTTCCCGAGAGAGATATGGCCAATCGCAAATACAGCCCGATGACCAGGACATATGGATTAGGAGAGCAAGGTTTCGGCAGGGTATTTCTACACGGAGAAGCCGTGCTTTATGGCCCCGGACATTACGGATGGCATTGTGCGGTGCGTTCGGATGCCACAATAGAATCATCGGCAGTACGTAGGACAATAATCTCCGAAGACTTGATAACGGCATTATTGGTCTATCTGCACAGGCGTCCGATAGGAAAGGGTAGAGGCGTCTATGCTACCTATATAAGGCTGACCAAACAAAGAGAGGTAGCCAATGAGCAGACCTTAGCCGCCTTGGGTAGATGGGCTAAAGGCTTTATCCAGTTATTAAATACACGTTTTGTGCAGAGCTATTTGCTCTCACCGGATATCTCCTGGGCGGAAAAAGATGCCCGCTTGATGCGCGGTGGATTCTTGACCACAATGTCCGTATGGGCTGTCACCTGTACTATGTTATTACCGCTAATCGCAGTATTCGGTATGGATCCTCTTTCCTTCTTACCGGCAGCCTCTACATTCGTGATCTTAGGACTTCTGCACAATCAGGCCATTCAGTGGACTATAGCGGTCCTATTTATCAAGTGCAAGGGTCTCTGGGAAGGCATAGGGCACTTGATCAGGATCTTGCCCAAGAACATACTTTGGTTCCCCGCTGGCCAGTTGCTTACCTTTAGAAAGAATACTATCGATGGCATGACCAAAGGCACCACTACTCTGTTTGTGCGCAGCCCGGGCAGGACTATGCGTGATTCGCTTGGCGGCAAAGACCTTTGGGCCTTCTGGAAGACAGGCATCACTTTCGGTTTGACATTCTTGGTAGTCCTTCAGGTAGCCATGTTCGTACATAATATGAACTTATATTCATATTTGGCTGCTTTTCTGGCTACTTGCGTGGCCCTATCTTTCTTAATGTTCTCCTTTATTTTCAACTCGCCTTTCGGTGTTCCTGGTCAGAGCAAGACCAACAGCGTAAAGTTTGCTTTAAGTTCGGCCGTCGGATTAGCCGCAGCTCTGACAGTAGCAGCTATGCTTTCCTGGGGCGGCCTCTATATTTCTTGGCCTTGGGCACTCGCTATTTCAGGCCTTGCTACCTGGGCCGTCGGTTTTAATTCCAGACTTGCTGAAAGATTTGTGATCAGAAATCGCGGCCAGTTGTGGTGTATTTCAATCGCCCGCAAGGCGTTCTGGCTATCTTTAGTGATACTTTTAAATGTTTTGATCATACCTCTACCGATTTCTTTCTTGCCCCCGGCTTCGGAAATGGGAGCTATGGTCATCGCCAGAAGCGCCCTCTTGGGATTGATCGGGCTTGCAGCTTTATATGTCCAGTGCCAGGATGTGCGAGAGGCGTTTAGAATAAAGAAAGGGCTTAGCTTTGGCTCAAGGATGCTATGGACAAAGCTACTGCCTTTGCCTTTGGCGATATCAATACTACCAGTTTTAGCCTTATCGCATCGTTGGCAGTTAACAGCATTGAATTTAGTTGTCTTTGCCCTTGTCAGGGCCTGGAGCGTAGGCTGGGAGTTTAAGCAATCCAGGAAGAGACTTTGGGAGATGAAAGAGTGGGTATACAAGAGAGAAAATGCTCCTCTGGGGACCAATAGCGATGTAGTCCAGCGTCATGGATTTGAAGAGCTCAAAGATGTCTTCGTGCGCATTACTATGGCCATAGACGAAAAATTCTATAAAGACATCAGGAGAGAACTAAAAGACGCAGAAAACACATTTAGAAAGCTCGAAGCAGACCTTGTGCCCACATTGATGGCCAAATTTGTCGAGTTGCTTCCAGAGAAAGAAAAAGGCACAAAAGAAACCGAGCTCCTTAAGACAAGGCAAACATTGTCTCAGACAACGTTTGCAGCTATCGAGCAATTTATATATGTAAGAAAATATATAGATGGCTTACCTGCTGATGCTCGTGCCTTGGCCGGAAAGGTACTTGCTGATCTAGAGGATGCCTTAAACGAGATGAAAGAGCTTATATTGCATGAAGGCAGCAATGACAAGACAGGCTCGGCAATGGAATATATCTGGTCACGCCACAATATTTTGGGCACCATAAAGGCAAATCTCGAATCCCTAAATGATTTAGCTCAGGTTGTAAAAGACGCAGAGAAAGATACCATCAAAGAGCTCAAGACAAAGCTTGATAAGTTGAACACTGCCCAAGGCAAAAAGACTATTGCCAGAGTAAAGAGAGAGCTAATGCAGCTCCAGCAATATTTAGCTACTATGCAAGATGTACATAAGTTCTTGCAAGGGCTTTCGGGTGAGCAAAAAACTGCAGCAGCTAAGATAAACTCCAGATTGAGCGCAAAGGCACAAGACCTAAAGAACGCAAGCAGCAAAAAGAAGGCCGCCCTTATAAAGAAAGAACTAGTTCGGTTAGAGGAATATATTTCCATTATTAAGGAAGCAAGCAATCTGTTAAGTGAATTGCCGAATGAAGTCAAAGATTTTGCCGATGATATAATAACCAGACTAAATTCTGCAATTGCAGCCTTAAATACCGCAACCGGAGAGAAAGAAGTAGCAGATATAATGGCATCGGTTGAGCGGTTAGAGGATATCTTAAACAGCATCCAAGAACCCCTGGCGCTTATTGCTCAGCTAAAGTCTGAGACAAAGTCTAAATATAATACGCTGCTGGATGAGTTAAGAAATAAGTTAGTTTCATTCAAGGACGAATATGAAAAGGCTTTCACTCAGGACGCAGAAGATATCACCCGGGCCAGAGAAAAGGCAAAGGCCGTCTCAATCAAGAAAAAGCAACTGGCAAAGACCTCTCCTTGGAGAATAATCGCCAGAAGAAGACTAGAGCAGGAAATAGCCGCTTTAGAGAAAGAGAAAAAGGAAAAAGCCGCAGGGGCTACAAGAGCCGGCTTGCTTAAGAAGTCCTTTGCGCAAACCCTGGATCTTTTGTCAGCAGTTAAGCAGACCGATGATTTCTTGGCCAAATTGTCCGAAAAAAGCAAAAAGGCTGATGCCAAGACGATAGATAAGCTCAGCTCCAAGCTAAGCAAGCTCAATTCCGCCAGAGATAAAAAAGCTGTAGCCAGGATCAAAAGAAGCATCGCCGGCTTACAGGAGTATTTAGCCACAGCCGAGTCTATTAATAGGCTTCTTGAGACTATACCGCAGGATACGAAAGTCGCAGCCAGCTATATAGTAGCCGAGATCGTGGAAAGACTAGCCCAGATTAAAACAGCCAGAGGCGTAAAGGCCATAGATGCCATCAAGAAAGAAATAGACAAACTGACATTATCTTTAAATATAGTAAAAGACGCGAAGAGCCATCTAGATGCTTTGACTGAAGAGGAAAAAGATGCCTACGGACAGATGGTCGATGAGCTTAAGGAAAAAATCGATACCTTAAATACCGAGAGAGATCAAGCAAAGATTGCTACCATCAAGGGCGACATAGCCAGGATCAAGGGTCGCCTGACACAATTGCGCCAAGGCATCTTTTTGATCTACCCCGTTATCTATGCCGATGCCAGGTGGCAGGCGCATAGAAAAGGAAAAGATGATATAATAAATAGCAGCGAAGCACTTTTTGCCCACGTGATTGATTCATATCAGATTTGGTTAAAACACCATCCTATCGCCGGTCTTAGCCAAAGAGAAGAATATTTAGAGACGGTCTGGGAGGGCTTTGAGTTCTCCAAGCGCGGGCCTCCGTGGTTGGACGAGATATTTAAAGCGCTGAAGAAATACATTATCGCCAATAAAGCACCTACCTTTACAGATAAATATCTGCCTGCAGACATCAAGCAGAAAATGTTTGATGGGGTTGTAGTAAATATATCTAGCCAGAGTAGAGACCACGCACAAGCCAATCCTGCAATAGTAAATATTCAGGGACAGCAATCATTCCCAGAGCCAATCTCTGATCTTCGCATGACTATCAGTGAAAATGAAGTTGTCTTGGAAGGCGAAGGAATAAATAGATGGCATAGATTGGGTAAGAGTGAGAGAAAGGCAATCAAGGCAGGGCTGAAAGAAGCCAACAAGGCGATCGCAAATGGCAAAGAACTTACTCTTAGCATCGAAGTAACCGATAAGATCAAGCATATCGCGGAATACAAAGAAGGGACGCTCTATCTGCACTGGTTTGCGGTAAGGGCTCCTCCGTCACACATCTCAGCCGAGAAATTCGCCGCCTATATTCGAGGGGTAATCTATGAAGAACTAGCTCACCATTATTATCCTGACATAAACCATAATGGCGTTGACCGTTTTGTAATAGATTATATACGCAACAAGCCTGATATTTTAGCTTCTACGGTAGAGGTATTGGAAAAAGACGGGCGTCTATCCGCTGGAGAGTGGTTACATCTTGTAAGACTGGTCTATACTTATGAGCAAAGCAATAAAGCCGCCAGAGACGAAATTCAATCCGAACAACCCAGTGCTGATGTGATAGTTATTACAGCCGGAACCAAAGAGATGGCCGATACTTACAGGACTATTTACGAAAGTCCTTCCAGAAAAGGTATTACCCATAGGCCCGATGTCCCGGTATTATTCATACCCGATCCCGAAGGCCTAAGGGTAGGCAACGGTGGAGCCTTAGCTCACAGTGTTAGCTCCATAGATAAACTACTTTCAAGACTCGCAGACAACTATCCGCATTTAGAAGGAAAGGCACTGGAAGATTTAAGGATCGTCGTAGTCCAGGCAGGTGGTTTTGGTAGCAGGATCTCCTTGACTTTAGCCCATGGCTCAAAGACATTGATGGGTTTGCCGGTAATACTTCCCAATGGCCATATGTCCGCTATTATGGACCTAGTGTTGATAGGCGCATACAAATTTACCCAGGAACTAAAAAGACAGGATAGATCGGGAATCGTAGTCTTAAATGGCGATGGCCTCTTGGTCGCCAGGCCGGAGCTCAAAGATGGTATCAGTATAATCACTTACCCTGAGAAAAAAGAAGACGCTGACGGAAGGCTAGGTGTTATAAGCAAAGACGCTAAGACAGGTAGAGTTCTTGAGTTTTTAGAGAAGCCTTCATTGGACCAGATGGAGAATAACCATGGTTTGCAGAATGACCCTGACTTCGCCGGTGAAGGTATAGTAGCGGCAAATACAGCCAGCTTTATAGTCTCGGGAACGGGATATGCCGAGTTCCTCAGACAGCTTTTAGTGATAGCCCGGATCATCAACGATACATCGGCCGAGCGCTTTGAAGTAGACACCTCCAACGAGCTATTCATCTTAAGATATTTAAAAGACGACCCAGAGGGGCTTGAAAAACATATAGCCAAGCGCTCAAAGGGAAGCAAGGCTAAAGAAAAGTTTTATAGAGAAAAGATCTTGCCGATTGTCGCTACATTCCCAGAGTTATACACGGTAGGCAATAAGTTATACACCTTCTACAGAGACTTAGGGACCACAGACATCTATCTTATCGAGAACACTAAAGATGGTGCCTTAGCAAAGATATATTCTTTCTTTAGAAGAGTGGATTCATTTGTGGCCGGCTCAGGCGTCAGTGCCCATGCCTGTGTATACCAAAGCTATGTCAGTGAAGGAGTAGATATCGCCCCCAACTCGATAATCTATAACAGCGACCTCTATCCTGGCTCAAAGGTAGGCAGTGATTCTATTGTTTCGGCAACAGGCAGAGTCAAAGTCGAAGGTGGACAGATATTGATGCAGTTGCCGGCCAAAACGAAAGACGGCAAAGTCGGTTTTGCGATATTCTTTAACGGAGTATTTGATAATGTAAAAGGTCTTATCGGAGGCAAAAACAAAAGACTGTTTGATCATAGCCAGTCGGATAGGGCCACTATCTTCGGCGTAGCTGTCGAAGAATGGCTAAAACTGCACGGGCTTTTGGATGAGCATAATCGGCTCTCAAACGGCAACGGCCAACCTATTGAGCTCGCTGGCCGCACAGTGTTCGATCTGCCTATTTGGCCGATACTTGCCAGCGGCGAGATCGATATGGAGATTGTGGAATGGATGGCGACATACAGTAGCCAGCCATCTAAAAAGTATCTGGAAGCGCCTAAGATGACTTTGCAGGAGATAACTGATTCCCAGCAGAGTAGAGAGATTTACAACCTTATATTTGCCCGACGCCTAGACCGTAGAGGAAAGATTAAATCGGCGGCTAACAATATACATAAGGGTACCCACGGTAAAGATATTCTAGGCTTCAGCGCATTGTTAATGGCAGGATTTTTCTTTGCAAAGAATGCTTATGCCGCTGGTGCTGAAACAACTGTAGCCGAAACAGGGTTATTTGGTATTATTTCCGGACTCATTACTCAGCTAGGCTGGCCGCTTTTGGGCATCGCCGCTTCCGTAGCAGCAATAGCTTTAGGCGTTTGGGTCGTAAGAAGAATGAAGCGTATCAACAGAGAAGCAACCGAGGCCTCTATAGCCAGAAACCAAAGACCGGAAAGTATAGCAGCTGCCAGAGAATTCGACCAGGCAGAGAATAAATATACAAAGTACCTATATAGACTTGCAGTATTAAGCGGTATCAGAGAGAGAAGATCCAAAGAGCTAAAAGAACTTAAGAAAGAAATCCGCACCCTTAGGATACAGCGCAAGACCTCTTCCGATGAATACCAAGAAGGCATAGATGAAAGCATCAAAGAAGCCCTCAGCCACAAAAGACAACAAGCCGCCAAGCTAAGATATGCCCTCAGGAAACTAGCAGAATTCAATAAAAAGCCATTAGTACTTTCTGAAAAGGAAGAATTGCTAATTCTTCTTGCCGAAGACGAAAGCGGAGCATATACAAGCTGGTTTAACGATTATATTCGTGAATATAACCACGCTCCATCTTTCCCCGAAAGACAGAACAAACTCGTAGAGCTTCTTGATAAGGCCCTATACTCAATGGCATTATCGCTATATGGCAGAAGAAACATAGAGGAGTTAGCTTCCTTAGAGATAGACGAGCTAGAGCAGAACATCGAGCGGACAGTAGGAATAATATTTACTAAAGACCTACTTAAAGGTTATCTGTTATATACAGCGCTTGCAAGAGAAGAAGCTATCGAAGAACTACCACAAGACCTTGACGCTACGCTGGGCATAATGAGAAATCTGCTTATAGCTAAATTAGCAAGTAGGATCAAGCAAAACTATGATAGCTATGTTGATACGGCAGAGAAACAGAAAGTACGCAAGATATCCAAGCTCCTTGCCCAGCTAGAGAAAGCTCTGGTCAAAGGTATCACCGAGCTATTAAAGAAGGCAAACCCTCAAGCCCAAGCCAACCTCTTTAAGCACCAGCCCATGCGCAATCTTGCAGCTAGCTTGGGTTC
>JAFGHF010000070.1 GCA_016939375.1 Candidatus Omnitrophota bacterium
GCGTAGCGCAGTTTGGCTAGCGCGCAACGTTCGGGACGTTGAGGTCCCCGGTTCAAATCCGGGCGCCCCGACCATACTTCGCTATATTGGGTTTAACTAAAGTAGCAAGCTTCCTCCTACGCTAAAGCTTCGCAGGACAGGTCGTATTGTGAACCACGCTGTGTTAAGAGGTCAGGTTGTGACGGAAAGAAGAAAAAAAGCAGTAGTAGTGGGAGCAAGTTCGGGCATCGGCCGGGCCTTAGCCAAGGTCTTGGGGAATAATGGTTACGAAGTGGGTCTTGTTGCCCGGCGCTTAGAGCTTTTGCACCAATTGCAAAAAGAGATTCCTGCGCAGACATATATCAAAAAGATCGACTTGAATTGTGCAGAAGAGGCGATAGGTTGTTTATCGGAATTAATTAAAGAGATGAAAGGCATGGATCTGATTATTATAAACTCAGGCGTCAATACACATAACATCGAGCTTGATTGGAATAAGGAGATGAATACGATTGGCGTGAATGTCTCCGGGTTTTGTGCAATGGCTAATGTCGCACTTAAGTATTTCTTAAAACAGAATTCAGGACATATCGTGGGGATTTCCTCTATCGCTGGTTTACGGGGAAGCGCAACCAGCCCTTCGTATAGCGCTTCCAAGGCCTTTGTCTCGAATTATCTAGAGGGCTTGAGGCACCGGTTAAGCGGAAAAGATATTTATGTCACCGATATCCGTCCGGGGTTAGTCGATACAGATATGATCAGGGGGCAGTCTAGACTTTTTTGGGTGGCTACACCGGATAAGGCGGCAGAACAGATCTTCAGCAAAATAAAGAAAAGATGCAAAGTGGCTTATGTGACCAAGAGATGGGTCTTGATTGCTTGGGTGCTTAATTTAATCCCCGATTGGCTATATAGTTGGCGGTACAGGGATGAGTTCTGAAAAAGAGACGAGAAAGCAGCATGAGAACAGGCGTGTGCATGTATTTTATAGTGGCCGGGTGCAGGGAGTAGGCTTTCGTTTTACGGTGGAAAGGTTAGCGGCCGGCCTAGAATTGAGAGGCTGGGTAAGGAACCTTTCTGACGGTAGGGTAGAGATGGTCTGTGAGGGTAGAGAATCCGGGTTAGTTAGAATATTGGAAAAAATAGATAGTAGTTTTTCTGGGTACATCAGGCAGAAAGATATTAATTGGAAACCATATAGCGGAGAATTTTCAAATTTTGATATAAGATTCTTTTAAAATGCGCTGGGGAATTTTTTCTGACATTCATAGCAATTTAGAGGCATTTCAGGCTGTTTTGGCCAGTTTCGCCCAAGAGCACATCGATAGATATATTTGTTTGGGCGATATAGTGGGCTACGGCGCCAATCCCAGAGAGTGTATTCAAGAGGTGAAAAGATTTAAGCCTATTACTGTAGCCGGAAATCATGACTGGGCAGCCTGCGAGCGTTTTGATGTTAAATATTTTAATTCCTATGCCCAGACAGCCATTGCCTGGACAGCCCAGAATATTACCCAAGAAGATAAGCAATATCTGGGTAGTCTTAAGTTGGTAAGCGAGTTAGGCGGATTTACTATTGTCCATGGTAGCCTGCATCAACCAGAGCGCTTTGAATATATTTTAGACGCGTATTCTGTAGAAAGCACGCTCGATATCCTTAACACGCAGCTTTGTTTTATTGGCCACACTCATGTACCAGTGACCTTTATACATAGGGATGGCCGATGTACGGCCTGCTTCAGGAAAAAGCTTGCCTTAGAAGCTGATGTTAAATATGTAGTCAACGCAGGCAGTGTAGGGCAGCCTCGCGATGGAGACCCAAGAGCGACATATGTTGTCTATGATAGCGATAACAAGGAAGTAGAAATAAAAAAGGTACCTTACAATATCCGCAAGGCTAAGGATAAGATCATCAAAGCTGGGCTTCCTAAGATGTTGGCCGAACGTTTGGGGACGGGTCAATGAAGCAAATCAGTAAGACAAAAAAGGAAGTCGAGGAATTAAGAGAAAAGATCAGGCACCATGATTATTGCTATTATGTCTTGGATCAGCCGGAGATCTCGGACAGCGAATACGATAAATTGATGCGCCGGCTTAAAAGTCTGGAAAGTGTTCATCCTGAACTGCTAACGCCCGATTCTCCCACACAAAGGGTTTCCGGCCAACCAATAAAAGAATTTAAGTCAGTGAGGCATCGGCTGCCCATGCTTTCTCTGGATAATGCCTACTCTTATGCGGAATTACATGATTGGGTTGAGAGGGTGCGTAAGGGCTTAGGTCAGGGCGAGAAGATAGAATATATCACTGAATTAAAGTTTGACGGGACAAGCGCGAGCTTTACTTATCGCGATGGTAGATTTATTTTAGGGGCGACGCGCGGAGACGGCCAGATCGGAGATGATATCACTGCTAATCTGCGGACTTTGCCTACGGTTGCCTTGAGGCTTATTTCTAGCGCTAAGTATCCTGTCCCTAAGTTTTTAGAAGTGCGCGGAGAAGTATATATGGAGCACAATGATTTTCAGCGGCTTAATCGGGAAAAGCAGAAGAAGGGGGAACCTCTATTTGTCAATCCGCGCAATGCAGCTGCCGGCTCCCTTAAGTTATTGGATCCCAAAATCACTGCCCAGAGGAAATTAAGACATTTTATTCATTCTTTCGGATCTCTGGAAAAAGGAAAGAAGATCTCTACCCATTGGGAATTTATTCAATCGGCAAGAGAGTGGGGTTTAAGGCTTAATCCCCATAGCAGATTATGTAAAAACATAGATGAAGTGATCAACGAATGCCAGAAATGGCAGGAGAGGAGAAAAACCCTGGCTTATGACATCGATGGCATGGTTATCAAAATAAATTACATCCGCCAGCAGCAGAAATTGGGACATACGCTTAAGAGTCCGCGTTGGGCGATAGCCTATAAATTCCCCGCAGAACAGGCAACCACGGTTTTGCAAGATATTAGGGTGCAGGTAGGACGTACAGGAGTGCTTACTCCTGTAGCGATTTTAAAACCGGTAGAATGTGGCGGGGTGACCATCAGTCGGGCCACACTGCATAATTTTGATGAAATAAAACGTCTGGGTGTGCGTGTAGGAGATAGGGTGGTAGTAGAGAGGGCCGGAGACGTCATACCGAAGATTATCAAGGCGATTGAGGGGGTTCGTACAGGCAGAGAAAGGATCTTTCATATTCCTGCTCGTTGTCCTGACTGTGGCGGTAAGATAGTTAAAGAAAAGGAAGAGGAAGTAGCCTATCGTTGCACAAATCCGTTGTGCCCGATCCAGCTGGAAAAAGAATTGGTTCATTTTGCTTCTCGCCAGGCAATGGATATTGAAGGCATGGGCAAGTCTGTGGTTGAACAGTTGGTGCGCAGGGGGATGGTTAAAAACATAGCGGATATCTATAATGCGTTGAACAAAGAGAAGCTTTTACAATTAGACCTTTTTGCTGAGAAGAAAGCGGAAAACCTGCTTAAGGCCATAGAAAAGAGTAAAGACAGGCCTCTTTCCCGATTGCTTTTTGCTTTAGGCATTCGTCATGTGGGTGAAAAAGCGGCATATGTATTGGCAAGCCGCTTTGGCAATATAGATGATTTGGCCAAAGCCAAGCAGGATGATCTCCAAAATATCGCCGAAGTGGGGCCGATAATGGCAGAAGCGATAGTGGAATTTTTCTCAAGCTTGCAAGCGAAGAAGTTGGTCGAGAGCCTTAAAAAGGCGGGGCTTAATCTGCGTGAAGAGATGGCTGGAGCTACAGCGTGGTCTTTGACCGGTAAGACTTTCGTGTTTACAGGTGAACTAGAAGGATACTCCCGCACTCAGGCACAGAGGCTCGTACAAGAAAGAGGAGGAAATTATTCATCCGCTGTCAGTAAAAACACCGATTTTATAGTGATCGGTAAAAATCCCGGCTCAAAATACGAAAAAGCCAAGAAGTTAAACGTAAAGATTATCAAAGAAAAAGACTTTAAAAAAATGGTCAAAAAATGAGACAAAAAACGAAGACTGTTATAATTTTAGTCAGCATGACTTTTATCTTTTCTGGGTGCGAGTCGTTCCGCAAGAAGTTTGTACGCAAGCCCAAGGAAAAAGAGGTGGTTAATGTAGTGGTGCGTACGCATGAGTACGAATCGCAGTATACAATAGACGAGCTATACAAAAAATACTATATATTTTGGAGTGCGGCTCAAAAAGAACTAATAGAGGTATTAGAGGAAGACGGAAGCCGCAAAAAAAAGGTCTTTAGCGCAAGCCAGATTTTGGAAAATCTTAAGCATATGCGTGGTTATCTTGTGCCCGAGAAACAACTACAGCTCGATAAGTTTATAGCCAAACAAGAAAATATAGCTAAACAGCTGGATGTTTATAGATTATCGCTTGCCCAGAAACTGATTATCAAAAGTACGCTGGAGACACAGAGAAGGCTTATTGAAAGACAGTTTTCTTATAGCAACATTAAAGAATACCTGATTAGAAAATGACCCATTCGACTGCGCTCAGGATCATCCTGAGCGAACGAAAGTGAGTCGAAGGATGATCTTAGAAAAGTTGATAGTTGGCCCGATGCAGGTCAACTGTTATATTTTAGGCTCAACCAGCATTAAAGAAGCAATCATCATCGATCCGGGAGCGGAGCCGGAAAAAATTAAACGCACTCTCCAAAAGCACTGTTTAAAACCGGCATTTATTATCAATACGCATGGACATATCGACCATATCGGCGCAAATGCCCTGTTATCCTTGCCCATATATATCCACGAGGCCGACGCATTATTTTTAAAAGACCCTGAGAAAAATCTTTCTGATATGCTGGGGGTGCCTTTCATTAGCCCTGAGGCCGATAAACTTTTGCGGGATGGGAATAATATAAGCTTGGGTGAGATTTCATTGGAAGCCATCCATACCCCAGGACATACGCCGGGTGGGATCTGCCTGTGCACAGACAACCTGTGTTTTACAGGAGATACGCTTTTTGCCGGCGGCGTAGGCAGGACAGACTTTCCCTATGGCAGCGAAAAGGACTTGCTTGGTTCTATCCGCACAAAGCTCATGGCCTTAAAAGACGAGGTAATAATCTATCCAGGGCACGGACCATGTTCCACGATAGGGGAAGAAAGAATAAACAATGCATTTTTATGATTTTTTTGGCTATATCTGTGGAAGTTGTATTTAAGGGAGTGCAATAAACCAAGAGATGAAAACGGCTGTTGAAGAATTTTTACATTATCTTTCGGTAGAAAGAGGACTGGCGGAGAATACGATCGCCGCATACCGCAGGGATTTAAGCGGCTATGTTAAACATTTAGAAAAAAATAAGATCAGTTCTTTTTCATCTGTTTCCCGCAGCCATATTACAAATTTCATGCTTTACTTAAAAGATAAAGGGCTAAGCAGCAATTCAATCTCCAGGGCCCTGGTGGCCATAAAGGTTTTACACCGGTTCTTGGTAACTGAAAAATACATCAAAGACGATGTAACCAGCGCAATTGCCTTGCCTAAACTATGGAGGAAGCTGCCCGAGGTCTTAAGCTCGCAAGAGGTAGAGAGGCTTTTGGGCAGTTGTTCTAATCTAAAGACAAACGAGGGGATAAGGGATAAAGCTGTTTTGGAGATAATGTACGCCACGGGAATGCGTGTTTCGGAAGTGGTCAATCTCAAACTTAACAATGTCAATATGGATATGGGTTTTGTAAAGTGTATCGGCAAGGGTCAGAAAGAAAGGATTATTCCTTTGGGCAAATATGCCTCCCAGGCTTTAACCAGGTATATCGAGAAGGCCAGGCCGGCGATACTCAAGCAAAAAAACGATCCCTCTCTGTTTATCAGCAGATTGGGTAGAAAGATATCCAGGCAATCATTCTGGAAAGCGATAAAAACATATGCCAAAAAGTCGAAGATCAAAAAAGACATCACGCCCCACACTTTAAGGCATTCTTTTGCCACTCACCTTTTGGAAAGAGGGGCGGATTTACGTACCGTCCAAGAGATGCTGGGCCACAGCGATATTTCCACAACCCAGCTTTATACACATATAAATAAAGAAAGATTAAAGCAGATTCACCGTAAGTTTCACCCGCGGCCATAAAGATGTACAAAAGCCATAACTCCAAAGTTATCACAAGAAAGAAAAACTTAATAAAAATTCTGCGCCGTGAATTACCCGGTCATATTTTTAGAAACATCCGCATGATTGGGCAATTGGCAGATGAAGAAGGCTTTTCTGCCTATATAGTGGGTGGCTTTGTGAGAGATATGCTGCTAGGCCGAGCGAACCTTGACCTGGATATCGTAATAGAAGGCGACCTGTTCAGGCTTATTGACCTCTTGGCTAAGAAGGTCAATGTTTCTGTGGTAAGACATCGGGGCTTTGGCACAGCTACAGCTATCTTTGCCGATGGCTTCAAGATCGATTTTGCTACGGCACGCAAAGAATCTTATAGCCATCCTGCTGCGTTGCCAGGGATTTCTTTTGGTTCAATAGAGGATGATTTATCGCGAAGAGATTTCACTATTAATACATTGGCCCTACAAATCAATAAGCACAACTTTGGAAGGTTGCTGGATCTATTTGCAGGAGCAGATGATTTGCTTCAAGGTGTAGTTAGAGTGTTGCATAATGCGAGTTTTATAGATGATCCTACTCGAATATTCAGGGCCATACGTTTTGAACAGAGGTTTGATTTCAACATCGAAAAAAATACAGAAAGACTCATTAGAGCGGCGCTTAAGCAAAATATGTTGAGACAATTAAGTAAGTTTAGAATAGGAGATGAGATTATACTTATTCTCAAAGAAGATGAGCCGGTCAAAAGTTTATTGCGTATCAATAAGGTCTGCGGCAGTCTTAAATTTATACACCCGGCCATAAAGTTTGACAAGGCTTTAGTCGGGCAGCTTAAAAGTGCATACAGAATTATACAAACTTTTCAAAAGACGTATACCGATAAACCTTTAGACAGTTGGCTTGTGTATTTAAGCATTTTGCTTTCAGCGCTAGGGTCTGATTCCACAGACAAGATTTGCCGGCGATTTTGCCTGGTTAAAAAAGATATAAAGAAGATCAATACGCTAAAAAATAGGGCAAAAGAGGTGGCTAGGGCATTGTCTAAAGACATAAATTTATCATATGTCCAGGTCTACAAAATGCTGAAGCCTTTTTCGTATGAAGGATTGGCAGTAATCTTATCTATGACAGAAAGCCCTTTGGCAAAAAGACGTATTAACCTATTTATTAAAAAACTGTCTAAAATAAAGATAACACTTTCGGGCCAAGATTTAAAAAAACTGAATCTTAAGCCTGGTCCGGGCTATAGAAAGATCTTGGAAGAGACCCTGAGGGCTAAGATTAGTGGAAAATTGAACTCAAAAAGTGATGAATTGAGGTTCGTAAAAGAGCGTTTTAAGTGATCGGCCTATGCTAAAATGACTATTGCAGTCTTGCAAATGCAAATTTTCATTCCCGCGGCCACTTCTTTAAAGGGGAAGAGAAAGGTCATCAAGAGCATAAAAGACAAGATCCGTGCTAAATTCAATGTTTCCGTAGCAGAGGTAGATGGATTAGACAAATGGCAGCGGGCTACTTTAGCGATAGCATGCGTTAACAGAGACAGGCGTTTGCCGAATTCTATTCTTAGCAAAATAGTCAATTTGGTTGAAGCGGAGCACGCTATTGAGCTTATCGATTATGAAATCGAACTATATTAAGGAGTGTTATTATGGGTCAGGAGCGAACACAGAGGGTGGCCGAGCAGATCAAGAAAGTGATCGGCGGGATTATACATGATGATTTGGGAGATCCGCGAATAGGCTTTGTCACAGTAACCAAAGTCGAATTGAGCCGCGACCTGCGTGTGGCCAAGGTATATTTTAGTCTTTTGGGCAGCGAAAAACAGTTGCGCGATACAAAAATAGGCCTAAAGAGGTCTTCCGGTTTTATCCGCAAGCTATTAGGAGAAAGGATTAAATTGCGCTATACCCCGGAAATTATCTTTAAAGTGGATGCAGGCATTGAGCACAGTATCCACATTTCCGAGATTTTAAGCAATTTACAGGAGAAGAGAGAATCAAATGGGCGTAAATAATATAATCAAAGAGATAAAAAAGAATTCAAAGTTTTTGATAGCTTCACATGTGAACGCTGAAGGAGATGCGCTGGGAAGCGAGCTGGCCTTAGCCGCGCTTTTAAAAAAAATGGGCAAGAAAGTCTGCATAGTCAATAGCGAAAAGCCCTCTGCTAATTATGGATTTTTACCCGGGATAAAGATGATTCGCCAAAAAGTCGGCGACTTTAAATTTGACGTGGTTTTTGTGGTCGATTGCCCGGTAATACAAAGAATAGGGGCCTTGGCTGGACTACTCGATAAAGATAAGCGTATCGTAACTATAGACCACCATATGGACAACAAGAGATTTGGGCGAGCAAACTGGGTGGACCCTAAAGCGTCTAGCACGGGAGAGATGATCTACCGCCTTTTTCATCTTATGAGAGTAAATATGGACAAAAGAGATGCCTTAAATATCTATGCGGCAATCCTCACTGACACTGGGTCTTTTCGCCATGCAAATACCACAAGCGAGGTCTTGAAGATAGCCAGCGATTTGCTTAATTTTGGGATCACTCCGGCAAAAGTATATACTAGGATTTACGAAAACAATACTCGCGAAGATATGATGTTTGTTGCTAAAGTAATTTCGGGGATGCATTTTATTGCCGGGGGTGAGATTGCTTGGGCAGAGATCAAAAAAGGCGTTTGTAAAAAAATTGAAGGTAAGACCGAGCTAATAGATAAAATCTTGGATTTCGGTAAATCCGTGGATTCTGTCCAAGTGGTAGCGATATTTTATCAGCTTGGCGATCAAAGTACCAAAGTGAGCTTACGTTCTAAGGCACCGGTAAATGTACAAAAGGTTGCCAAGGTTTTTGGGGGCGGAGGGCATCGCTGCGCAAGCGGTTGCAGGATAAAGAGTGAGTTGCAGACAGTGAAGTCCAACATGTTGAGGGAAATAAAAGCAGAGCTAGCACATTATTGAGGCCCAATAGATGAAAAGGGTTAATGGCATTAGAAATTTACGTTCCAAAGTCAGAAAACCTGTGCTTGCTGTTGGAGTGTTTGACGGAGTACACCGTGGACATCAGCGGATCATTAGAGAGGTTGTACGAGAGGCCAAGCGCATAGGAGGGACCAGTGTAATTATGACATTTGATCCGCACCCCCTTAAATTGCTTTACAGGAAGGCTCATGCACCGTTAATCACTTCTTTGGAACACAGGATAAACCTTATTGGAGATCTGGATGTAGACATTTGTCTGGTTATTAACTTTAACAATAAATTTTCTAGGATATCGGCCGATGATTTTATCAAGAAAGTCTTGCTTCAGGCTCTAGGAATTGAATGTCTTGTTATAGGAGAGAGTTTTCGCTTCGGAAGAAAAAAGAGAGGGTCCCTTGCCTTGTTGCGCGAGTTGTCCCGGGAGCATAAATTTCATATCCATAAGGTAAAGCCGTTTAAGGTCAACGGTAAAATAATCAGTAGTTCAAAGATCAGGCAATTTATTAAAAACGGAGAACTCTCTAGAGCAAAAGTATTCTTGGGTAGAGAATTTTCCATTTTAGGCAGGGTGGTCCCGGGAAGGGCACGTGGACGTATCTTAGGATTTCCCACGGCCAACATCACGCCCCACCAGGAGATCGTGCCTTTGTCAGGCGTCTATGCCGTACGAGTTAAGTTGAACAAACGGGTTTTGCCCGGAATATTAAATATTGGCAAAAGACCTACTTTTGAGAATAAAAAGGATGCTTATCCTACCATCGAAACCCACATCTTTAATTTTCACAACAATATATATGGCAAGAAATTGGAGATCTTTTTTGTCAAACGAATCCGGCCGGAAAAAAGGTTTTATTCTCCAGAGGCCTTACGTGCTCAAATCGCCAGAGACCAGCATAAAGCCAAATCCATCCTAAAATAACAGTCCATCCAGCAAAAATTTCCCTCAAACCACAAAATATAGTAATCCAGTGTACCTGTTGACACAACTCATTGCGATTCAATAAAAAAGAGCATTTTCCCCTTGACAAACACATTTTCATCGTGTATACTTGTGATTGAAAGTGGAGGAAAGTGGGGGAAAGTGGGATGTTTTACGGTGAGTTCGAACATTCATTAGACCGCAAGGGCAGATTGATCCTACCAGCCAAATTTCGCGAGACCATTAAAGAAAATTATATCGAGCGGCTTTACATCACACGTGGATTAGACAGATGCCTTTTTGTGTTTACAGAGGAAGAATGGAAGCTACAGGAACAGAAATTCAAGTCTTTATCCTTCACAAAAACAGAGGCGCGTAAATTTAACCGTCTCTACTTTTCCGGCGCAAGCGAGATAATCCCTGACAGACAGGGCCGCGTATTACTTCCCAAATATCTCAAAGACTATGCAGCAATAGAAAAACAGACAGTCATTGTCGGTGTAGCTAATCGCATAGAAATCTGGAGTCAAAAGCTCTGGAAAGAATTTTATGAGAAAACTCAGGGGTCATTTGAGGATATTGCCGAAAAGTTGATCGAGTGACCAATCCGCAAAAGGGAGGGGGAAAAATGGGTCTCAGTTTAATTTCTAACCGAGCAGAAAGGAGATCCTTGGAGCTCTATCAGAAGAAGATTACTGTAGAGCAGACAAAAAGAAAAAGGACCTTGTCCAAGGAGCTCGAAGACTGGTTTTCTCCGAAGCATTATCCTTCAATCTTTTTCGACCAAAGATTGCGCTCTCGAATTTTTAAGTAATGCCCAAGGGAAAACGGCATATACCCGTAATGCTTAAAGAGATCATTGAGTACTTAGGCTTGGGCCAGGGAAATGTTGTCTTAGATTGCACGGTGGGGCTCGGTGGCCATGCACAAGCAATATTGCAGGCAATAGGGCCGCGAGGAAAGTTAATCGGCTTGGATTTTGACCAAGAGGCGTTGGATCGCGCTAAACAGAATTTGAAGAGCTTCAATAATTGCACTCTGCTGCATGATAATTTTAGAAACATTGACACCGTTTTGAACAACTTAAAAGTAAATACTGTTGACGGAATGGTCTTTGATCTGGGCGTCTCCTCTTTGCAGTTGGAAGAACCGGCAAGGGGGTTTAGTTTTAGATCTGACGCACCATTGGATATGCGGATGGACAAGGATTTACAGCTTTCTGCTTTTGATTTGGTCAATTTTCTTCCCCAGGAAAATCTCGCGGATATTTTAAAGAAATACGGACAGGAGCGTTGGCACAATCGTATTGCCCGGGCCATAGTCAGAGAAAGGCAAAGGACACCGATCGTAAGCACTGGACAGCTGGCTGCATTGATAATTCGAATCTTACCTTATAAATATAGCAAGATTCATCCGGCAACAAGGACATTCCAGGCATTGAGGATCGCTGTAAATGACGAATTAGAGGCCTTGCAGGAAGCGTTGAATAAATGCGTGCAATACATGAAACCGCAAGCGAAAATCTGTGTAATCTCTTTTCACTCTCTGGAGGACAGAATAGTAAAACATCAGTTCCGTAGATTAGCCAAAGAAGACAAGTTGAAGATTTTAACCAAAAAACCCATTGCTCCCAGCGAAGAGGAAATAAGGGCCAATCCTCGAGCGCGCAGTGCAAAATTAAGAGTAGCTGAAAGGAAATAGGATTATGGGCATACCAAAATTTTTACTCATTGCTTCTTTAGTGACTATAGTAGCGCTAGGTTATGTACACCAGCAAGTGGAGCTGTTAAGGATCAATTATACTATAAATAGCAACAAGGATAATTTGTCGGTTCTGCTTGACCAGAATAGCGCCCTGGTGTATAATGTAAACAACTTACAGGCCCCGCTTTACTTAGAACAAGCCCTTTTGGAAAAGGACGTAAGTTTAGAGATCCCCTCGCGGTGGTATACAATAGGTTTAGCAGAAGCCGCGAGATAATTAAAGTCATTGGATTTTAAATACTAATCTTGAGATAGTGTCTAGAAAAAACCTTAATTCCCGCCTTTATTTTGTTTTTCTATGTTTTATTTTATTCTTTTCATTTCTCGTGGTCCGTCTTTTGTACGTCCAGGTGGTTAAGTCTAAACAATTCAGGAAGTTAGCCAGCCAGCAGCACAGGATTTTCACGGAAATAGAGCCGGAAAGGGGAGTTATTTTTGACCGCAAGCTCAAGCCTTTAGCTCTAAATACTGTCTCTTATTCAGTATTTGCTACTAATGAGGCTACAGCTGAGGATCTAGGCAAAAACAGGCTTGGCCAAATCTTGCAACTGGACGAAAATGTTATTAATGCCAAGCTAAACCTAGGAAAGAATTTTATTTGGTTAAAAAGAAAGATAGGGCCCGAACTTTCTGCCAAGATCAAGGATCTAAACATCACGGGCATCGGACAGCTCAGGGAGAACAAGAGATTTTATCCCGATGGACAATTGGGTTGCCATGTGATAGGTTTTACCGATATAGACAATAGGGGGCTAGAGGGCTTAGAGCTCTATTGTGATTCATATTTAGCAGGCATAAAAGGTTGGAGGCTTGCGCACAGAGATGCCAAAAGAAGGGAGTTGTTTTGTTGGGGCTATAAGACTATCTTGCCTACTGACGGATACAATGTAATATTGACAATCGATAGCGTCATTCAAAACATCGTAGAAAGACACGTGCGCAAGGCGGCCCAGAGATACAAGGTTGATTCTGCCTCTGCCATCGTAATCAACCCTAATAACGGCGAGATACTTGCTTTATATAACTACCCTGATTATGATTTAAACAACTTTGGCGAATACGGCCCGCAGGTGTATAAGAACTTGGCGATCGCCAATATTTTTGAGCCGGGCTCATCGTTTAAGTTTATTACTGCAGCTGCGGCCTTGGAAGAAAATAAGGCCGGTCCTGAAGATAGATTTGATTGTGAAAAAGGGAGTTATCCCATAGGAGGCCGGATTCTTCATGACTACAGGCCCTACGGGGAGCTTACCTTCAGGGAGGTCATTGAGCATTCCAGCAATATAGGCGTTTGCAAAATCGCCCAACTTCTGGGAGCCGAGACTTTATATAGCTACATCAGGGATTTCGGTTTTGGAGATATCCTGGGCATAGATTTACCCGGGGAAGTGAAAGGTATTATCAGGCCGCCTGCACAATGGTCGCGAGTGTCGATTTCATCGGTTCCCATGGGACAAGAAGTCGCAGTGACTCCTCTGCAGCTTATTACGGCAATGTCCGCCATTGCTAACGATGGAATCCTGTTTAAACCGAAGATTATCAGGTTTATCCAGCATAAAGACGGGCAGATCGTCAAATCTTTTCCCGTGCAGGAAATACGCAGGGTTATTTCTCCTGAAAACGCAAAAGTCTTAAAGGATATCTTAAGCGGAGTCGTTGAGCAGGGTACTGGCAAAAGGGCAAAGTTGAAAGATTATAGTGCGGCAGGCAAGACAGGGACAGCCCAAAAACCTAACCCGGCGGGAGGATATTATGACCGCAAATATGTCTCTACTTTTGTAGGTTTTGTGCCGGTAGATAGACCTCGCATTGCTATTTTGGTAGTCCTGGATGATCCGCATCCACAGTATTTCGGCGGGACGGTATGTGCCCCTGTATTTCGCAAAATCGCTACCGAGACTATGAGATATTTACAGATTCCCCAAGGCCCCTTGGAACAAGAAGGAGAATAATATTCTTATGAAAGCCGAAGAGTTGCTCGAGGGTCTGAAATTAAAGACAGTAGAGAATTCATATGCCGGCAAGATAAAAGGTATCTCTGTCGATTCTAGGCGGGTCCGTCCCGGTTATTTATTCGTGGCTATAAAAGGAGAGAAACTGGATGGGCATGACTTCGTACGCCAGGCAATAGAAAATGGCGCTAAAGCGGTAATTATGCAGAAGAATATAGCGCTTAAGAAAAGAACTATGAAGATATGGGTAGACGATACACAGTCAGCGTTGGCGCATGTCTGCGCCTCATTTTTTGGACATCCGCAGCAAAAGTTAAAAGTCGTAGGCATAACAGGCACAAACGGCAAGACTACCGTTTCTTACCTCATTGAAAAGATATTGGCCTGCGCAGGGCGTAGAAGCGGTATAATAGGGACCGTAAACTACAGAATGGGGGACAAGGAGTATCAGGCTATAAATACTACTCCGCAGGCAGACGTTTTATATCCTCTATTGCAAGAAATCGTACGGAGCAAATCAAAATATGCTATAATGGAGGTGTCCAGCCATGCCTTGGCCCAGGGCAGGATTAGGGGGATTGATTTTTCCCATGCAATATTTACAAATTTGAGCCGGGAGCACCTCGATTATCATAGAGACATATATAACTATTTTTCATGTAAGTCGAGCCTTTTTGAACGGCTTTCCGGAGATGCCTGGTCAATAATTAACACAGATGACCCCTATGGCAGGAGGTTGATAGGAAAGACTAAGGCGCGCGTGCTTTGTTTTGGCACACAAAGCCCTGCCCAAATACGGGCTGAAAAAGTGAAACTCAATCTCAAGGGCAGTCAATTTAGGGCCTCTACCCCAAAGGGCAATTTTAATATAAGCACCCCGCTTGTTGGTTCGCATAATGTTTATAATATCCTGGCGGCAATAAGCTTTGCCTTTACTGAAAATATAGACCGGCGTCAGATAGTATCTGCTTTGGAGAGCTTTGAAGGTGTTCCGGGTAGGCTTGAGCGCGTTGATTGCGGAGAGGACTTTTTTGTCTTTGTTGACTATGCCCATACAGATGCTGCATTAGAGGTAGTGCTCAGGTCGATAAGAAAAGTCTGCAAAAAGAATATAATTTTGGTTTTTGGTTGTGGGGGCAATAGAGATAAGACAAAAAGGCCAAGGATGGGGCGATTGGCTTGTAAGTTTGCCGATTCGGTGATTATTACTTCTGATAATCCGCGCCAGGAGGATCCCCAAAGCATAGTCAGGGATATCAAGAAAGGCATCAGCAAAAAAGCCCGCAACTATGAAGTCATAATAGACAGATATGATGCCATTGTCCAGGCATTGAACCTTGCCGGCAAGCAAGATGTTGTCATAATCGCTGGGAAGGGACACGAGAGCCAGCAGATCTTTGCCCAGAGGACCATATTTTTTAATGACCGCAAAGCCGTAGAAGAGATCATAACATGTTTACGATCGGGGAAATAGCAAAGGCCACTGCAGGAGAAATAATCGAGGGCCAGGCAGAGACGCAGATAAAAGGCGTTTCCATTGATTCGCGCACCCTGAAGCAGGGAGAGCTTTTTGTCGCTATTAAAGGAGAGCGTTTCAACGGGCATAGTTTTGTTGAGCAAGCCCGGAGCAAGAAGGCGAAAGCAATCCTTATTTCTGACATCCGTTTTGTAGCTAACAAAAAAAATTCGGGAAATAGCAATGCTATCGCTATAATCAAAGTAAAAGATACCGTGCGTGCTTTAGGGGCTTTAGCACATTGGCATAGAATGAAGTTTAGGATCCCCCTGATCGCAGTCACCGGAAGCAACGGCAAGACTACGACCAAAGAGATGATCAGTGCGCTTTTAAAAAATAAGTTTAATGTCCTTTATAACCAGGGAACGCAGAACAACCACATCGGTGTGCCCCTGACATTGTTTAGGCTAAGAAGGAAACATTCAGCCTGTGTCTTAGAAATGGGGGCAAATCACCCGGGTGAAATAGACACACTTTCATGGATAGCCCAACCTACCTTAGCCGTTATCACTAATATCGGCCCTACTCATCTAGAATTTTTTAAGACACTTCAAGGAGTGCTTAAGGCTAAAATCGAAATGATTAATAACTTAGCAAAGAACGGCAAGTTGATAGTAAACAAAGATGACCGCTTTTTATTTAATCTTGCCGATAGGCCAGTGCGTACGATTACATTCGGGGTCAATCAATATGCCGACTATTCTGCGGAGATTACGGGGCAGACGAAAAAAGGCACGTCTTTTCTTTTGAATAGAAGACACCAGCTTACTTTAAAGGCCTTGGGGCGGCACAACGTCTATAATGCCCTGGCCAGTATTGCCTGTGCGAGAAACTTCGGCCTGGGCTATAATGTAATCAAAGATACCCTTGTCTCTTTTAAGGCACCCCCGATGCGGATGCAGGTGTTAGATGTAAAAGGAATCAGATTTGTTGTGGACTGCTATAATTCTAATCCCCAGTCTTTGAAATGCGCCCTTGATTTTTTAAAAGACTCGACTGTCGCGGGAAATAAAATAGCGATATGCGGGGATATGTTAGAATTGGGAAAGAGGTCCCAGAGTTACCATTTCGAGATCGGCAGAAAAGTTGCTCAAGATAAAATCGATTTTTTGATTACCTTGGGAAGATCGGCTAGGTATATAACCAGCGGTGCCTCTGCGGCAGGGATGCCAAAAACAAAGATATACGACTGTTATGACTGTAGAGAAATCGCCGACATTCTGCGTAAGGTCGGCGGACCCGGAGACATGGTTTTGCTTAAAGGATCCAGGGCTATGAAGATGGAGAACATACTGGAATGTTTTACTGGCTCTTTTACCCGTTAAGAGAGATATTTTTCGGATTTAATGTATTCAAGTACATAACCTTCAGGGCGGCTATGGCCAGCGTTACTTCCTTTTTGATCTGCATATTCTTGGGCCCGCGCTTGATTCAAAAATTGACTTCATTAAACATAGGGGAAAAGATTATTGATGAAAAGATAAGCCCCACACTCCACTCCTTACAAAAAGGTAAAAAGGGGATTCCCACTATGGGCGGGTTGTTGATTATATTTGCGATGCTCCTCTCGACAGTACTCTGGGCAAGACTTGACAATAAATACATAGCTTTGGTTTTATTCTCTATGCTTTGGTTAGGGTTGGTCGGATTTTTGGATGATTATATGAAGTTTATATCCAAACGTTCGAAAGGCATGACAGCGGCGATGAAATTGATGGCTCAGGCGGTTTTAGGTTTAGTGGTAGGCCTATTCGTTTTTTACGACCCAGAAATAGGGTCTAATCTAGACATACCTTTCTTGAAAGATTTAATGATCAATTTGGGTTTGTTCTATATAATATTTGCGGCTGTCGTCATTGTCGGTTCTTCAAACGCAGTCAATCTTACCGACGGTTTAGACGGATTGGCTATAGGTTGCGTAATGATGGTAGCTCTTACCTACAGCATATTTAGCTACGTTACAGGTCATGCCAGGTTCAGCACTTATTTACAGATAAGTTTTATACCAGGGACCGGTGAATTGGCTGTTTTCTGCTCTGCGATCTTGGGTGCAACATTGGGTTTTTTGTGGTTTAACTCCCACCCCGCAGAAATGTTTATGGGTGATACGGGTTCTTTGACGCTGGGAGGGGTCTTAGGTATCGTAGCAGTATTGATCAAGAAAGAATTGCTTTTGCTTTTGGCCGGTGGAATATTTGTAGCAGAAGCACTATCAGTAATACTGCAGGTAGCGTCTTTTAAACTGAGGGGAAAGCGTATTTTCCTTGTCGCTCCGCTGCACCACCATTTTCAGTTCAGAGGTTTACCTGAGACTAAGGTGACTATA
Source organism: Candidatus Omnitrophota bacterium (assembly GCA_016939375.1). Classification (GTDB taxonomy): domain Bacteria; phylum Omnitrophota; class Gorgyraeia; order JAFGHF01; family JAFGHF01; genus JAFGHF01. Next base: position 17,507 of record JAFGHF010000070.1, read on the forward strand.
AGGTTTTGGATCGTAGCGGTGATTTTATCGCTTTTATCTTTGGCTACTTTGAAACTACGTTAGGATGTCAGCTCGGCAATCTTGTTCGCTCGCTTCTTATGATATTAGGGAGAGATATGCAACTGAAAGATAAAAAGGTGTTGGTTGTGGGTTTGGGTAGGAGTGGTGTAGCCGCCGCTAAGCTCCTTATGGAAAAAGAGGCACGGGTAAGTATAACTGATCGCCTGGAGAGCCAAAAGACCAGAGAAAACGCCCAGGAGCTGAAAAAACAAAATATCTCTGAAATCGAGATCGGTAGACACACCGAGAAGATGGTTTTAGGACAGGATCTGGTTGTGAGTAGTCCGGGAGTGCCACTTGATTCTTTACCTTTGGTTTGGGCCAGGAATAGAGGCATACCGGTTATCGGAGAAATAGAATTGGCTTTTTGTTTCTGTCCGGCCCCGGTAATCGCGATTACCGGCACTAACGGAAAGACAACCGTCACGACTCTTGTGGGAGAGATTTTCCGGGCAGCCGCTCGCAAATGCGTAGTCTGCGGCAACATAGGCAATCCCTTCACCCGTGAAGTCAGGTTTATCAGCGAGGACCATGTCGTTGTATTAGAGATAAGCTCTTTTCAGCTAGAGACTATCAAGAAGTTTAGGCCGAAAGTGGCGGTTATTTTAAATGTGACCGATGACCATTTAGACAGACACGCAGATTTCAGCCAATATCTATTGGCCAAGTGCCGTATTTTCGAAAACCAGACACAAGGCGATTGGGCAATCTTCAGTGAAGAGGATGACAGAAAATTCGCACTCTCCGAAAAGACTAAAGCCAGTGTTTTATATTATAGCGACTTAACTAGATTTTCCGACCAGAGGACGAAAAACTTTAATAGTAATTATTTGGCTGCTTTGACAGTGAGTTCGATTTTTGATATTCCTGAAGAAGTCAGCGTGAATGTCTGTAGCAGTTTTAAGGGCATTGAACACCGGTTGGAGCGGGTAGCGGTTATTAAAGACCTGACCTTTATAAATGACTCCAAGGCGACCAATGTGGATTCCGCTCTTTGGGCCTTGAGTGTCCTGGAAAGGCCGATAGTCTTGATCGCTGGCGGAAGAGACAAAAAAAGCAACTTTGCTCTTATAAGGGAAAGGCTCAAAGAGAAGCTCAAGGCAATGGTTTTATTTGGCGAGGCAAAGACAAAGATCGAGCAAGCCTTGGGGGATCTGGTGCATACACAGACAGCAGTAGATTTAGAGGAAGCCGTCAACAAGGCAGTCAGTTTAGCAGACCCAGGAGATTATATTTTGTTATCCCCGATGTGTGCAAGCTTTGATATGTTTGATGACTACGAGGCAAGAGGTAAGGTCTTTAAACAGATAGTGCATGATTTAGCTCAAAAAACAAAGTCCAAAGTGCAAAGTTTATAGTCTTATGCGTAGGATAAGGATCTCAATTTTTATAATCTCAATCACGCTTATCTGCATCGGTATAGTTATGGTTTATAGCTCAAGTGCGATGTTTTCATACGATACTTATCGTTCTACGACTTACTTTCTTAGGCGTCATTTGGCCCATCTTTTAGTCGGTTCGCTTTTAATGGTCTTTGTGATGAGTCTGGATGTGGCTGCTATTAGGCGTTGGATAAAGCCTCTTTTTATCTTTTCTTTACTTTTGCTGTTGCTGGTATTTTTTCCGCATTTCGGTAAAGAAGTAGGCGGGGCCAGGCGCTGGTTTAAAATCGGTTTTTTTAGTTTTCAGCCCAGCGAATTTACAAAGTGGACCACCATTTTGTTTCTGGCCGACCTTATGGCAAAGAAAAAGAGGGAAAAGCTAGGTTTTTTGCGCGATTTTTTCTGGCCGCTTGTCATTACTGCATCTGTCTGCGGGCTTATACTCATCCAGCCTGATTTAGGCGGTGCTTTATCCCTAGGTGCAGTAAGCATGCTTTTATTTTTTGCCGCAGGTATGCACGTAGCCAGCATAGTTTCCTTAATATTGCTTTCTTTGCCCGTGTTGTATTTTTCCATATTCAATGTCCCCTATCGGAGAAAAAGGATCCTTGCTTTTCTTAATCCTTGGGCCGATGCAAAAGGATATGGTTTTCAGATGGTACAGTCTTATCTTGCCTTAGGCTTAGGCGGTCTCTGGGGCGTCGGCTTGGGCCAGAGCAGGCAAAAGTTGTTTTATCTGCCGGCCGCGCACACCGATTTTATCTTTTCCATAATAGGGGAAGAATTGGGTTTTATCGGCACGGCTTCTATCGTGATATTGTTTATGCTTTTTCTTTGGCAGGGAATAAAGATCTCTTTGCGCTCGACAGATCCATTTATACAGTTGCTTAGCTTCGGCATAGTCTTGACTATAGTGTTGACGGCATTCGTGCATATAGCGGTGGTATGCGGTGCGGTACCCACAAAAGGCCTGCCATTGCCTTTTATTAGCTATGGAGGCTCGGCCCTGGTTTTTAATATGGCGGCCCTAGGCCTACTGTTGAATATCGCCAGGGACCGCTATTTTCAGGAGCAGAAGATATGAGCCTTGCTAAACCTTTTCATTGTCTAAGCGGGGAGCGGTGTTTTAGGTAAATAATAATCATAGTCTTGAGGGAGGTCTAACGAGGTGAAGATTCTTATTGCCTGTGGAGGTACAGCCGGGCATATTTTTCCTGGATTAGCTTTAGCGGAAGAATTAGAAAGGGAGCAAAAAAACGCCCGGATTGTACTTGTGGTCTCTTCGCGCTCCAGAGATAGGGAATATTTGCAAGCGCGAAGATCTCGCCTTGCGCATGCCGCGGTGTTAAGTATTGCCTCGGCGCCGTTGCCTTACAAAAAGCTTTCGCCTGCAGTTATAGTTTTTGCGGGGAAACTAATTTGGGCGGTTTTGCAGTCTTGTATTATATTTATCAGATATAGGCCGGATGTGGTGGTAGGATTTGGAGGAAATGTATCTTTTGCCCCGGTCTTGATCGCGAAGATATTTAATGTACCTACGCTTATTCATGAACAGAATTTCATCCCCGGAAGGGCAAACTATTACTTGGCCAGGTTAGCCGATAGGGTGGCTGTTTCCTTTAGAGATACTCAGAGATATTTTGCTAAGCGGGGTTTACCGGGAAAGATGGTGTTTACCGGACTTCCTTTACGCCAGGACATGATAGACAGGGATACTTGCTTTGAGCGAGGTATTAAAACCGGACAGGATAAGAAAAAATTTACCATTACCATTGTTGGCGGCAGCCAGGGCGCGCATAAAATAAACGAATTGATGCTCCAGTGTCTCTCTTCCATGATAGAAGAAGAACTCAAACGCCTGAGAGTTTTCCACTTGACCGGAAAAAAGGATTATAATCTGGTCAGGGAAAAATACCAGACTTTACCTCTAGAGAATTCAGTTTTTGAATTTTTTGCAGATATGCCAAAGCTCTATAGTGTTTCTGACCTATTGATCTGTAGGTCTGGTGCAGGCACTATTTTTGAAGCGGCTTCATTTGGCCTTCCTTGTATTTTAGTCCCTTATCCTTACGGCACTGAGCACCAGAAGCAGAACGCCCGTTTTTTACATAGCCTTGGCGCTGCTCTAGTCTTAGACGAAGAAAAAGATTCTTTTAAAAATCTACAGAATATGTTACGTAAGATTGTGGATGACCAACAGATGCGTAAAAGCCTTTCTCAAAAAATCAAAATGTTGCAAGTACCGCAAGCCAGACAACGGCTTGCCCAGGAAACCATTTACTTGCACAAAAGGTAACCCCTATGTTTAAAGGAAAAGAAAAAGTACATCTAGTAGGAATCGGTGGAATCGGGATGAGCGGTATCGCCCAGCTTCTTTTGGATATGGGCTGTGAGATCAGCGGCTCCGACCTAAAAGACTCGGCGCTTATTGAAAAAATGAGGCATAGAGGAGCCAAAATTCATATAGGGCATAAAGCGAGCAATCTGGCGGATGCTCAGCTTGTTATCTTTACTCCTGCGCTGGAGAACGGTAATCCTGAGATTAAATTGGCTCGGGCGAAGGGTATCCCTGCGCTGAGCCGGGCCCAGGCCTTAGCAGAACTAGCCAACCAGAAGAAAACTATCGCCGTGACCGGTGCCCATGGCAAGACCACTACTTCTTCTTTAATCTCTCATATGTTGGTCAATTGCGGTTTAAAGCCAACGATTTGTGTTGGCGGAGAGCTCTTTAGCTTGGACGGCAATGCCTTTTCCGGATCCGGCAATTACTTTGTTTTGGAGGCTGACGAAAGCGATGGTTCTTTTTTAACTCTCAACCCGTTTTATTCTGTAATCACTAACATAGACAGAGAGCACCTTGACTATTATCGTGATTTTGAGCATATCATTGATACGTTCCGAAAATTTATGCAGAACACAAGGGAAGAAGGAGCTCTTTTTTGCTGTAAAGACGACTCCCAACTCATGCACATAGCCGGTAATTTGGAGAGAAAAATCGTCAGCTTTGGACTATCTGCGCAAGCCGATGTCTTTGCTCAGGATGTTGTATTAGAGGAGGACACAAGCGACTTTGAATGTATATCCGCTGGCAGGCAGGCGGGCAGGGTAACCCTGCATATTCCCGGGCGGCATAATGTGTCCAATGCCTTAGCCGCAATCGCGGTCGGTTTAGAGATGGGGATTGATTTTGACGATATCCGCAAGGCATTAATGTCTTACAAAGGGGTAAGGCGCAGGATGGAGTTGAAGTTAAGGCAAAACGATATAATGATTTTCGAGGACTATGCCCATCACCCCACCGAGATCAAAGTCACTTTAGATGCCTTCAAAAATTATAAACACAAGAGGATACTTGCTGTATTCCAGCCCCATCGCTATACGCGCACTAAATTTTTGTTAGATGATTTTGCAACGTGTTTTCAGGGAGTAGACCATTTGATTGTTACTGATATTTACGCTGCCAGCGAGCCTGCTATTGAAGGAGTTGATGCGGCGAAGATTTGCGAAAAGGCAAGATTGGTTGGAGTCAAAAATGCGCGCTTTTTGCCCAAATATGATATTTTACAAAGTCTGATTCAGGAAATCAAACCTGGCGACCTTGTGGCGATTATGGGAGCCGGAGACATAGGGAGCCTTGCCAGTGTATTGGCCGAAGAGGTTAAAAAAACGCTTGCGCTTTAGAGAGCCGCTAGCCCGCCATACGACTCTAAATGTAGGGGGGCCGGCAGCCGTCTGGATTGAGCCGCACGATGTCGAAGAATTAGGATTGACATTATCTCACTGTGTAAAAAACCGCCTCCCTTATATGATAATAGGCAAGGGCAGCAACCTGCTTGTAGGCGATCAAGGATTTAAGGGGGCTATGCTTTCTCTGAATGCGGGGATTTTTGCCAAGATGGAATTCAGGGGCAATCATATTCGTTGTGGGGCCGGTGTCGCTTTAAGCCGACTGCTTAGAGAGTGTCAAAGAAGGGGGCTAGGAGGGCTGGAATTTTTAGCGGGTGTTCCGGCGACTGTGGCGGGAGCGCTGATTATGAATGCCGGCTCAAAGGATAAGTATATAGGTAGGTATGTAGAAAGCGTGACTGTGATGGATGAGAAAGAAAGAGTCCGGACACTCAACAAAGACAGGTTGAAATTTGGCTATCGCCGATCAAACTTATCTAAGTTTGTAGTGTTAGAGGCTACATTGAAGTTAATAAAAAAAGATCCCCAGAAAATTAAAAAGGAGTCCCTTTATTTTTTAGAAAGAAAGAAGAAAACTCAGGATCTATCTTTTCGAAGCGCTGGTTGTATTTTCAAGAATCCCCAACATCGTTTATCTGCGGCAGCAATGATCGATGCCTGTGGACTTAAAAGCAGGCGCCGGGGAGGAGCGGAAATATCCACTAAACATGCAAATTATATTATTAACCGTAGCGGCGCCACGGCAGAGGATCTGTTATATTTGATCAAGCTGGCCCAGAAGCAGGTAAAGAATAAATTCGGCGTGAAGCTCGAACCGGAAGTCAAGATTGTAAGATGAAAAAAGACAAATTTGGCAGGATAGGGGTATTGATGGGCGGGCCCTCTAGCGAGAGGGATATTTCGTTTAAGTCAGGTAAGGCAGTGTATCAGGCGCTTAAATCCCAGGGCCTGAATGTAATACCCATAGATATTCGCAGCAATTCGCTCAAGCAAGTAAAACAAGCCAAGATTTCGCTTGCTTTCATCGCTTTGCACGGTAAATTCGGCGAAGACGGTACGGTTCAGAGTATGTTAGAGGCGATGCGTATACCTTATACCGGCTCAGGGATAATAGCCAGCTATCTTTGTCTGGACAAAGTCGCTTCCCGGAGGATTTTTAAGCATCACAATATACCTGTGCCTGAATTTCAAATTTTTTATCCTAGGATCAAAAGTTGCATGCCGAAGTTAAATATAACGGTCCCTATAGTATTGAAACCATCTTCCCAGGGCTCGAGTATCGGGGTGACTTTTGTGGCTAGGCGTTGCCAGTTCAAGAGTTCGCTCACCAATGCCTTTAAGTACGATGATACTGTCATTGCCGAAGAATACCTACCCGGTAGAGAAATTACGGTAGGGATATTAGAAGATAAACCTTTGCCTATCGTAGAAATAGTGCCTAAAAAGAAGTTTTTCGACTTCCAGGCGAAATACGAAAAAGGTAAAAGTGAATATATAGTTCCGGCAAGATTGAGCCAGAGACAATATAGTAGAGCCCAGGAAATAGGGCTTATGGCCCATAGGCTTTTAGGATGCCGTGGTTTTTCTAGGGTTGATATGATCTTACATAAAGACACTCCTTTTGTATTGGAAGTAAATAGCATCCCCGGGTTGACCTCAACTAGTCTTTTGCCTATGGCAGCCGAGGCTAAAGGCATATCTTTCGGCCAGCTTTGTTTAAGAATTGTCAAATCGGCGATGCAAAAATGAAAGGGTAGATATATGCCAGACTATAAAAGATTGGTAAGAAGGAAGGTCCCTACGCGTAAGATCAGCCAGGCTAATCCTAAAATCAAAGTGAATATTGTTAAGATTATTGCTGTGGCGATATTAATCGCCCTGGTTGCCTATACCTTTTTAAGCACACGTTTGCTTTTGGCCTCGGCCTCCATTTTTAAAATCGATGGCGTTGTTATAGTAGACCAAAATGGCTTACCTGTGGATGATTCAGATGGCATCTTTAGCTTTTCAAAATTACAGCAGGATGCCCACCTTTTAAATTTTGATTTGAACAAAGTCGTGCAAGATGTTGAGGTTAGGCATCCGGAGTTTTCTTCGGTCATCGTGCGTAAGCAGTTTCCTAGCACGCTGATGATTATAGTCAAAAAGAGGCAACCTATGGCGATTATTGGCAGCAAGGATTATTTGTCAGATGAGCAAGGCTTTATTTTGCCCTTTGAATCTAGATACGAAGACTTGCCTATGATTACAGGCATTGATGCTAAATATACGCAATTGTATACTCAAAGTCATTCTTTAAAGCTGCAAAAGGCGCTCGATCTGTTCAAGGACCTTAAACAGGCACGCATCTACCCTAGTTATATGGTATCCCGGATCGATGCCCGAAATGATTTGAATATAGTATTTTATTTAGACAATAAAACAGAGGTGAAGATGGGAGGAAATAGCTTTGGGGAAAAGGCCGCTCTGTTGAAGGAGGTATTAGCCAAGCTCGAAAGTGAGCAGGACCTGGCTCCTAAATATATAGATATGCGTTTTGATAATCCTTCGGTCTTACCCCAAGATTAGAATTGATATAGATGAAAGGCAGATTTATTTGTGCGCTTGATATAGGGACGGTCAAGATCTGTGCTTTGTGTGCCAGGCAAGATCAAGCGGGAAAAATAGATATATTGGCAAACCACACCCGCCCAGCGGCTGGTCTACGCGCAGGAAGAGTGGTAAACAGCAAAAAACTTAGTACCTCTATAAAAGAGGCCGTTGTTGAAATACGTAAAGCTTGCGGGATAAAACTGTCCCGCGTTTTTGTCAATATCGACAGTCCGGATTTAAGGGCAAGAGTATCAGAGGAAAGACTATCCAGCACATTGGCCTCAAGGTATGGTGCAAACAAACTTAATCGGCTGCTGCAGGGTGTTGCCGCAGACCATGTCGACCTAGATAGAAAAGTCATATATGCAGAGTGCAGAAGAATGGTTGCCGCGCATAGGAGCGATGATGGCCCCAGGGCCAAAGTTGCGGTTTTGAGCGCGCTTATCCCCACCATAAAAACATATTCCAAGAGCATCAAAGACGCTGGCTTGGTTTTGGAAGGCATGGTACCTTCTGGACTGGCGCAGGCCTTAGGATTGTTCAGAAACGTCTGCAACGATATTTGTGCCCACAGGCTTATAGTCGATTTTGGCGGGGGTTCCACCAAATTGACCCTGTTTGAAGATGGATTGGTTAAGGCAGTTAAACTTTTGCCTATAGGCGCCCAGGATATTACTGATGATATCGCAATAAAGCTGAAAATATCCA
>JAFGHF010000071.1 GCA_016939375.1 Candidatus Omnitrophota bacterium
GGTAGACCACCGGTGATATCAGTTGTCTTGGAAATCTTGCGAGGTGTCTTTGCCAGCAATGTGCCTGCTGTGATTTGCTGGCCGTCCTTAACAACGATGTGGGCGCCGACGGGAATAGTGTAGATGGCAAGGACTTCATTTTTGTCGTTGGTTATTACGATTTGCGGGTGGTATTCGCCTTTGTGGTCAATGATCACTCTGTCGTAGAGCCCTGTGGTGATATCCAATTCCTTCTTCATTGTCCTGTCTTCGAATATTTCCTCGTATTTGACCCGGCCGCTCATTTCAGATATGATTGGTGAGATGTAAGGGTTCCAGCGGACAAAAAGCTTTTCCTTTTCTATTGGGTTAGTGTCGGCAAAGCCGATAATTGCCCCTTGTGGCACAGTATGCTTTTCGAGTTCTCTGTCGTTTTCGTCAACAATGGCTACTTGCCCGTTTCTGCTCAAGACAAGATATTCTCCGCCTTTAGCTGTTTCCATAGTCTTTAGATTGATATATTTTACCAACCCCTTATGCTTTGATTTAATAAATGACTGTTCGATTACGCGGCTGGCGGTTCCGCCAATATGGAATGTCCTCATTGTCAGCTGTGTGCCCGGTTCTCCGATTGACTGGGCAGCAATAACACCCACGGCTTCGCCTAATTCTACAATTCTCCCCGTAGCCAGGTTTCTTCCGTAGCACATTCGACATACGCCTCTTCTGGCATCACAGGTCAAAACGCTTCTAATGCGAATCTTTTCAATGCCGGCTTTTTCTATTTCTTCAGCCTTTTCTTCGGTGATCTCTTCTCCCGCTTCTACTATTACCGCATCACTTACTACGTCGACTATATTATCCAACGCCACTCTACCTATGATTCTTTCTTTGAGAGGCACCACCACTTCGTCGCCTTCGATGATAGCCCCGATTAGTATGCCGTTTAGCGTGCCGCAATCCTCGATGGTCACGATAACGTCCTGAGCTACGTCGATCAATCTTCTGGTTAGGTATCCTGAGTCAGCGGTTTTAAGTGCTGTGTCGGCAAGACCTTTTCTGGCCCCGTGAGTAGAAATAAAATATTCCAATACAGTCAATCCTTCCCTGAAGTTGGCTGTTATCGGACTTTCGATGATTTCGCCGGATGGTTTGGCCATAAGGCCACGGATTCCGGCTAACTGTCTGATTTGCTGTTTTGAACCCCTGGCTCCAGAGTGGGCCATCATAAAGACCGGGTTAAATGGATCAAGGACTTCAAAAATTAGATTCGATATCTTATCCGTGGCCCTGGTCCAAATATCAATAATCTTGTTATAACGTTCCCCATCGGTAATAAGCCCGTTTCTATATTGGCTTTCGACGTCGCGGACCTCTTCTTTCGACTTCTTTAATATTTCTTCTTTCTGGGGAGGAATTCTTATTTCCTCGACAGATATAGAGATTCCGGCACGCGTAGCCCTTTCAAAACCGATTTCTTTCAACTTATCCAAAAGCATTACCGTTTGGTGCAGGCCTAGTCTTCGGTAGCAATTGGAGATCAATTCGCTGATTATTGATTTATTCATTGTATCGTTCATAAAAGGCGTATTTTCAGGCAATAACTGGTTAAAGATGACTCTCCCTGCCGTAGTGGTGATTATCGTATCGCCGATTTTTACCTTAATATGTGCATGTAGCGGGATTTCGCCGTCTTCGTAAGCCACAATCACTTCGTTAAATGTTGAAAAGACTTTTCCATGTATCCCCAATTTGGGTTTTTCTTTAGTCAGATAATAGCATCCCAAGACTATATCCTGGGAAGGAGTGGCCAAAGGCCTTCCGTTTGCAGGCGAAAAGATGTTGTTTGAAGATAGCATAAGCAGCCGGGATTCCATTTGGGCTTCTAATGAAAGCGGTACATGCACAGCCATTTGGTCCCCGTCAAAGTCAGCATTGAACGGCGTGCATACCAGCGGATGAATCTTAATCGCCTTGCCTTCAATAAGCACGGGCTGAAAGGCCTGGATCCCCAATCTGTGTAATGTCGGGGCGCGATTGAGCAGCACAGGATGATCCCTGATTACCTCATCCAATATATCCCAAACCTCTATCTTGGCTTTTTCTACTATCCTCTTTGCGCTTTTGATCGTATGTACAAAACCACGTTCTTTTAATTTGCGGATGATAAAAGGCTCAAAGAGTTCCAGGGCCATGCTTTTAGGCAGTCCGCATTGATGTAGTTTTAGCTCCGGCCCGATTACGATAACTGATCTGCCTGAATAGTCTACTCTCTTGCCCAATAGATTTTGGCGGAACCTGCCTTGTTTTCCTTTAAGCATGTCACTTAGAGACTTAAGGGGGCGGTTTCCCGGGCCTAAAACCGGTCTTCCGTGACGGCCATTATCCAAAAGCGCATCGACCGCTTCCTGAAGCATCCTCTTTTCATTTCTGATTATGATTTCCGGAGCATTTAGTTCTATCAATTTCTTTAAACGGTTGTTGCGGTTGATCACCCGGCGATATAGGTCATTTAGATCGCTTGTGGCAAACCTGCCTCCGTCCAAGGGGACCAGCGGTCTTAGGTCTGGAGGAATAACCGGTAGTACCTCCAGTATCATCCACTCTGGCTTGTTTCCGGATTTCTTGAACGCCTCCAAGATGCGCAGGGTCTTAAGGATCTTCTTTTGGCCGAATTCGGTTTTTGAGACGGATACTTCTTTGTTCAGCTTGGCAATTGTGGCAGCTAAGTCTATTTCCTTGAACAAATCTCGGATTGCCTCGGCGCCCATCTTGGCAGTGAAAGACTGACCATATTTTTCTTGATAGTTTTGATACTCTTCATCTGCCAAAAGCTGCTTTTTCTTAAGCGGAGTATTTCCTGGATTGGTTACTATATATTCCTCGTAGTAGAGCACCCGTTCCATATCCCTGATGCTCATATTGAGGATCGTAGCCATGCGGCTAGGCACAGCTTTAAAAAACCATACATGGGATACCGGAGTAGCCAGTTCGACATGGCCCATCCTTGTGCGGCGCACGCTTGAGCGGGTTACTTCTACTCCGCAGCGGTCGCATATAATCCCTTTATATTTGATTCGCTTATATTTTCCGCAGGCGCATTCCCAGTCCCTTGTCGGGCCAAAGATTTTTTCACAAAAAAGCCCGTCTTTTTCCGGTCGAAAGGTTCTATAGTTAATTGTCTCCGGCTTTCTTACCTCGCCTCTTGACCAAGAACGGATTACTTCGGGAGAAGCAATTCTTATGGAAATAGCATCAAAGCTATTTACTTCGTCCATCATTTACTTTTCTCCTTTTCGCTCTTCTTTTTGGTTTCGACCTTGCCGGATTCTGTCTTGCTAGATGCTGTTTCTCGGGCTTCGGTTTCTTCTTGAATCACGTTTAACCCTAGACCTTGTAATTCTTTAATCAATACATTCAGCGACTCTGGGGTTCCAGCCTTGAAGTTATTCTCACCTTTGACAATAGCCTCGTATACTCTGGTGCGGCCGATGACATCATCGCTTTTTACCGTAAGTAGTTCTTGTAAGGTATATGCCGCCCCGTAAGCTTCTAATGCCCATACTTCCATTTCACCAAAGCGTTGGCCTCCAAACTGAGCCTTTCCGCCTAATGGTTGCTGTGTTACTAGAGAATATGGCCCTATGGAACGGGCGTGGATCTTGTCATCAACAAGATGGATGAGCTTCATTATGTATATGTTGCCGACAGTTACTCTCTGGTCAAAGGGATTACCTGTCCAGCCATCAAAAAGAGTTGTCTTGCCGTCTTCAGGAAGATTTACTTTCTTCATCATCTCTTTGATATCATTTTCCCTGGCGCCATCGAACACAGGAGTGGCTATATGTATTCCCAATTTTTTTGCAGCCCATCCCAGCTGTGTTTCCAGAAGCTGTCCCACATTCATTCGCGAAGGCACGCCCAAGGGGTTTAGTACCATATCTACAGGTGTGCCATCAGGCAGAAATGGCATATCCTCTTCAGCCAGGATCTTGGCCACCACGCCTTTATTTCCATGGCGCCCGGCTAGTTTATCGCCGACTGCGATCTTACGCTTTGTGGCCACGTAAACCACAACTTTTTTTAAGACCCCGGGCGGCAGTTCGTCGCCTCTTTTTATCTTGTCGATTTCCCTATCTTGTTCATAGCTCAGATTATTTATTTTGTCGTTGTAGAACTGATAGGTCTTTTTAATCTGCTCATCACGCTTCTCATTTACTAACTTGATCTTGGAATAGTCTTTAGGCTTTATTTTTTTGATATTTTTTGCGGTGATGGACTTTCCTTGAGCGATGAGAGATCTTGTACTCTTGCCGTCCGATACCGCTTTGGCAACGACTTGGCCTATTAAGAGCTTGGCGATTTTGTCATCTCTTTCTTCTTTGGCTTCTTTGATCTGGCTTTGATAATACCTTTTTATCTCTTTAATTTGTTTGAGTTCGTTTTCGGCTTCCTGTTTAGATTTGCCTCGCGCCTCTTTTCGGGAGAAAACTCTTGTATCGACTATTATCCCTTCTATTCCGGGAGGGACTGTTAAAGAGGCATCGCGTACATTGCCTGCTTTTTCGCCAAATATTGCGCGTAAAAGTTTTTCCTCAGGAGAGAGTTCAGTTTCGCTTTTTGGAGCGATCTTACCTACTAGAATGCTTCCTGGGCCGACCTCTGCTCCGATACGTACGATCCCATTGGCGCTTAGGTCTCTTAGGGCATCTTCGCCGACATTGGGTATGTCGCGGGTGATTTCCTCATCCCCTAATTTAGTGTTTCTGGCTTCAATCTCAAACTCTTCGATGTGAATCGAAGTAAATATGTCTTCCTTGACCAATCTTTCACTGATCAACACGGCGTCTTCAAAATTATACCCACGCCAGGGCATGAAAGCCACCAATACATTCGTGCCTAAAGCCAGTTCGCCGCCCTTTGTTGCTGTACCATCAGCGATAATATCGCCAGCTTTGACTTTTTGTCCTACCTCAACGATCGGCCGTTGGTTTATGCAAGTGTTAGCGTTGCTGCGGCCGAACTTCTTTAAGTTATAGGTGATGTTATCGATGGTGATTTTGTCTGATTGTACGTGTTTGACGGTACCAGGGGCATTGGCGACAACAACTGTTCCCGAATCTTTTGCTATTCTGGTTTCTAAGCCTGTCCCTACCAGGGGTGCCTCTGGTTCCATCAATGGAACTGCCTGTCTCTGCATATTCGAACCCATAAGCGCACGGTTGGCGTCATCATGTTCTAAGAATGGGATCAGAGATGCGGCTGCGCTTACTAATTGGCAAGGTGAAACATCCATATATTGTACCTTGTTCTTAGGCATCTTAGGGAAGTCATCTGAATAACGGCAGGCCACCAGTTTATTTACGAAATATCCTTTTTCGTCCAGTGGTTCGTTCGCCTGGGCTATAATCTTATCGTCTTCTATATCAGCCGAAAGATACTCGATCTTATCAGTCGCTCGTCCATCTTGCACGACTCTATATGGGGTCTCTAAAAACCCGAATTCGTTTACCCGGGCATAGGTACTCATAGATGCAATCAATCCGATATTCGGACCCTCGGGTGTTTCTATCGGGCATATTCTTCCGTAGTGTGAATAATGCACGTCACGAACCTCAAATCCTGCCCTTTCCCTGCTTAAGCCCCCGGGCCCCAGCGCGCTTAGCCGTCTCTTATGCGTCATTTCGGCCACAGGGTTGGTCTGATCCATAAATTGGGATAGCTGACTGCGGGCAAAGAAATCCTTAATTACCGTGGATACGAGTTTAGAATTGATTAAGCTATGCGGAACCATATTTTCTAAGTCATAAATGGCCATTCTGTCTTTTACGGTACGCTCAAGCCTGGCCAATCCGATCCGAAATTGATTTTGCAGGAGCTCTGCCACGGTACGTATTCTACGGTTTCCCAGGTGGTCGATATCATCTACCTTACCGATACCGTTCTTTAGGTCGATCAAGGTCTTTATGGCGCTGTTTATGGTTTCTAAATCCAGCAGCCGTTCATTAAGATCCCGTTTAACTTTTAGTTTTCTATTTAGAATATATCGGCCTACCCTGCCCAAATTATACCTTTTGGCGTCGAAGAACATCCTTTCCAATAAGCTTGAAGCTGCCTCGGGAGTCGCCGGGTCTGCCGGTCTGAGTTTACGGTACATTTCTAGATAAGCTTCCATCCTGTTTTGCGTACGGTCTTTCGCCAATGTGTTTATGATCTCACGCACTTCACTCTTAACCAAATATATTTTGTCTAATCCCACTGATGATAATCTTTTAATAATATCTTCGGTTAGTTTTTCAAATTTCCCAGTCAATATTTGTCCTGAATTTGGGTCTTTTGTCTCACGGGCAATGGTTCGCCCTATATGTTTACGCAGGGTAGTTAAATTTACAGGACTTATTTTTTCTGTTCCGCAAAAAGCGGAGATTATGTCATTGTTTGTCTCACAGCCAAAGGCCCTCAATAATACCGAAGCCAGGACTTTTTTACGTCGATCTATAATAGCGTAAAGGACGTCATTAATGTCGCATTCGAGCTCTATCCAGGCCCCGCGATATGGTATCAACCTGCAGTAAATGAGCCTTTTGCCGCTAGGGTGTATGGTTTCCTCAAAAGATATTCCCGGAGAACGATGTAGCTGGCTGACCAGCACCCTTTCATCACCGTTGATGATAAACGAGCCTGTATCGGTCATAAGCGGCAGGTCTCCTAGGTATACCTCTTGTTCCTTTATATCGTTTTTAGACTTTAGCCGGAGCGTGACTTTTAGAGGCGCTGCGTAGCTTACGCCTAGCCTAAGGCACTCCTCTATATCATATTTGGGTCTTGCCAGCGTATAATTGACAAACTCAAGCTTATAGTTTTTATCGGTGCTTTCAATGGGAAAGACTTCTTTGAAGATCTCCTGTAAGCCTTTGTTTTCCCTTTTGTGCTTGGGTTTGTCTATCTGCAAGAAATCGGCGAAAGACTTGGTTTGGATTTCCACTAAATTCGGCAAATCCATCACGCTATTGAGTTTTCCGAAACTCAACCGTTTCGTCATTAAATAACTCCTTTATATTTTAGGAACTACGAATAAGTTATTTAAGCTCGATAGTTGCGCCAACAGCGGTCAACTTTTTCTTGATTTCTTCGGCTTCTTCTTTGGTTGCGTCTTCCTTGATCGGCTTAGGAGCTGAATCTACAAGGTCCTTTGCCTCTTTGAGGCCTAGATTGGTAATCGTGCGTATTTCTTTGATTACCTGGATCTTATTCGCTCCCACATTAGCCAAGACCACTGAAAATGAGGTCTTTTCTTCTTCGGGTGCGCCGCCAGCGGCTGCGCCTGCACCAGCAAAAGCACCTGCGGCCATCACCGGCATGCTAGCTGAAACACCGAATTTATCCTCCAATACCTTGACTAGGTTGGAAAGCTCTAACACGTTCATAGTCTCGATTGTCTTGACTACTTCTTCGGCCTTTTCAGATAGCTTGATTTCCGGCTTATCCTGTTTTTCTTCCTTCTGTTGCGTGGCTTGGGCTTCCTTTTGTTCTGTTTTGTTTTCTGCTTCGGCCATTTTATCTTCCTCCTTAAGTTATCCTTATTATTGTTTTTTTTCGCTGATTTTATTTAAAACTACAACAAACCCTTTAAGTGTTGCAGACAGAGTAGTTACGAAGCCTTGTACGGGCGACTGAAATCCCCGTAGTACCTGTGCGATTAGCGTTTCTTTCGAGGGGATAGAGGCCAGCTTTTTGACTGAGTTGGAATCGAGCACTTGCTCGAAGCAATACGCCCCCAAGATGCTAAAGCTCTCATTTTTTTCCGCAAAACTCACCAAGGTTTTGGATATATTCACTGCTTCCTCTCCGCCCAGCGCGACAGCGGTCATTCCTTTTAACAGGGAATTCATGGATTCGATGCCCAGTTCTTTAAAAACATTTTTGGCGATCCGGTTTTTAACCACGAACATCGATGCATTTTGCTCTCTTAGCTTACCCCTCAATTCTTCCTGGTCGGGAACGCTTAAGGCCGTTAAATTGGTAATGAAGATATGGGGGCTTTGCCCAAACTGGCCCTTCATTGCCTTGGCCATGTATCTTTTGCATTCTAATCCCAATCTTTGTTTTTCCATGTTGTTTACCTCGCTGCTCCTAATTTAGCCAAATCTAGCTTGATCCCTGGACCCATAGTTGAAGAGATGCTAATCTTTTTCATGTAGCGTCCTTTGATCGAAGCCGGCCGCGCGTGCAAGACCGCTTTAATCAATGTCTGTGCGTTTTCGTAGATGTTTTTTTCGGGAAAAGAAAGCTTTCCAATCGCAGCGTGCAAATTAGCAGTTTTGTCTGTCTTAAACTGGACTTTACCGGCCTTTAGCTCTTTTACTATGGCGGCGATATCGGGACCTACTGTCCCCGCTTTTGGACTAGGCATCAATCCTCGCGGTCCCAGTAGTTTTCCTAATTGGGCTACTTCTTTCATCATTTCCGGGGTACTGGCTGTTTTATCGAATTCCAACCAGCCCTTTTTGATTTTTTCTACCAGTTCGTTGGCGCCAGCAAAATCAGCACCGGCATTTTTTGCTTTGACTACGTCTTCGCCTTTGCAAAAGACGCACACCTTTACTTCCTTGCCTATGCCGTGTGGTAAGACGGTGGTACCCCTTACGATCTGCTCCGATTGTTTTGGATCAATGTTCAACGTACAGACTATTTCTACTGTCTCGTCAAACTTTGGATGGGGAGCATTTTTTAGTAGCGTGATTGCCTCTTGTAATTCGTAATCTTTGTCTTTTTCTATAGCTTCAAGGCATTTTTTTAATCTTTTGCTTAGCTTTTTCATTTTTATGCCTTAGGTTCTTCCTTTTTTGTTTCCGTGGCTGCCGCCTTAACCGGTGCGGCAGGCTTTTCCGCGATTACCCTTTCTTGCACTTCCGCTAATATTTCCTGTTTTTCCTGCTCGGTTTCAACTATCACGATGCCCATGCTTCTTGCAGTGCCGGCAATTGTCTTCATCGCCCGCTCTAGGTCAGTGGTATTAAGGTCTTTTAGTTTAGTCTTTGCGATTTCCCTGACTTCGTCTTTGGTTATCGCACCGCCTTTTTCCCTTCCAGCCAATCCCGAAGCCTTGGCGATATTAGCAGCCTGCTTCAGAAGCATGGAACCAGCAGGGCTTTTGATGATGAATTTAAAAGTGCGGTCTTCAAAAGCAGTGATTACTACTGGTAGCACCAGGCCTTCTTTGCCTTTTGTTTTTTCATTAAAGGTCTTGCAAAATTCCATAATGTTCAGGCCGTGCTGTCCCAGCGCAGGTCCCACTGGCGGAGCGGGATTTGCCTGGCCGGCTGGACAATACAGCTTGATGATTGCTTTGATTTTTTTAGTTTTTTTAGCCATGGTCCCTACCTATATCTTTTCCACTTGCCAGTATTCGAGCTCAACCGGCGTTGCCCTGCCAAAGATCGAAACCGTTACCTTAAGCTTTCCTTTGTTCGGATTTACTTCGTCTACTATACCGTTAAAATTAGTAAAAGGCCCGTCAGTGACTCTGACTCCTTCACCCTTCTCAAATATGACCTTAGGTGTCGGCTTTTCTCTTTTTTCCTCAGTCTGCTTAAGAATATTTTTTACTTCGTTTTCTTTTAGGGCCTGCGGCCTTTCCTTCGGTCCTATAAATCCTGTGACTCCGGGAGTTGTTTTGATTAAATACCACAGTTTATCTGTTAGCTCCATCTCCAGCAATACATAGCCGGGGAAAAATTTGCGGAAGGAAATATTTTTTTTGCCCCCGCGCACCTCTGAGACCTTTTCAGTGGGGATCAGAATTTGCGAAATAAGACTTTCCAGGGCATTTTCTTTAATACGCTTCTCTATTGTCAGTTTTATCTTTTCCTCATGCCCCGTTTGGGTATGTATTACGTACCAGCGCTTAGCCATTTTCTACCTAATTACCAGGTTGACAGCCCGGGAGATAAAAAAGTCAACCAATCCTATATAAAGGAAAAGAAAGACCACGCTAAAAATAACAATCCATGTCGAATTTATCAGTTCCTTCTTTGTAGACCAGGAGACCTTTTTCATCTCGCTTTTGACTTCTGTAAGAAACTTGCTTATTTTATTCGCCATTTTTCCTTCCGAATCCCTCTCTTCTGCCAAACCTTTTGCTTTTCATTCGCTTGTCTATTTTACCAAGCTTCAGGGTTTTGGCAGGCCTGGAGGGATTCGAACCCCCAACACGCGGATTTGGAGTCCGCCGCTCTACCAATTCGAGCTACAGGCCTTTGTAAATTATCACTTAATTTCTTTATGTTTTGTGTGCTTACGACAAAACTTGCAGTACTTACTAAGTTCTAACTTAGTGGTTACATTTTTCTTGTTTTTACTTTGATGATAATTGCGCCTTTTGCAACTTGAGCAGGCTAGAATGATTTGTTCTTGCATTTTTATTCTATAATCTCACTAATTACCCCTGCCCCTACCGTATGCCCGCCTTCGCGGATAGCAAAACGTAGGTTTTTCTCCATGGCGATA
>JAFGHF010000072.1 GCA_016939375.1 Candidatus Omnitrophota bacterium
AAGGTTTTATTTTTTTTATTTCTTTTCTAGGCTCTATCATTTTCTACTGTGATGCGGGGTATGACCCCAACACCCTGAAATAGGTACAATGTTTTTCCAAAAGCTTTATTGATTGTGCTACTTTTTTCTCTTTAATATGGCCCTGCATATCGACATAAAAATAATACTTCCATGCCTTCTTCTTAGAGGGCCGGGATTCTATCTTTGTTAAGTTGACTTTTCTCTTCTTGAAAGGCGTAAGCACATCGTGTAACGCTCCCGCTTTGTCTTTCATCGAAAAGACGATCGAAGTCTTATCGTTTCCCGTAGGCTCGGTCTCCTGCTTGCCGATAATCAAAAAGCGCGTGATATTGTGCGAGGAATCCTCTATCGATTTGGCCACAATTTTTAAGCCGTACTTCTCCGCGGCCAGCTTGCTGGCAATGGCAGCGGAGTATTTAGGATAATTCTTTGAATTTGGGTCCGCGTTTAAATATCTCGCATAACCGGCGGCAAGAGTAGTACTCGCTACCGGAACCAATTCCACCTTAGGCAGGTTTTTCTCAAGCCATATACGGCATTGCGCCAAAACCTGCTGGTGCGAATATATCGTCTTGATATCCTTGAGCGCGCCGGTCATATTCATGAGGTAATGCGCTATCGGCAGATACATCTCAGAGCAGATCTTAAGCTCCGAGTCAATGAACATGTCCAAAGTATGGTTGACCGCGCCTTCAGTCGAGTTCTCAATCGGCACCACACCGTAATCCGCCCGGTCGCGCTCTACTTCCATAAACACGTCGGCGATACCGTCGCATTTTATATATTCCAGCGATTCGCCGAATTTCTTGACAGCGGCTATATGCGTGAACGTCGCTTCCGGACCCATATATGCTACTTTGGGAGGACTCTGAATGGCCAGGGAACCAGACATAATCTCCCTGTATATAGCCTTAATGGTCTCTTTTTTAAGCAGACCGGATCTGTTCGATTCTAAAAGGCGCTTGTAAATGTGCGCTTCACGGTCCGGTGAAAAGCTGGGAGCCTTGCCCTTTGACTTGAATCGGCCGATCTCCAATGTGACCTTGGCCCGTTCATTCAGCAGTCGCAGTATCTTGTTGTCTATCTGGTCTATTCTCTTGCGCAATGTCTTCAATTTTGACATTAGCATCACCCGCTTTCATTAATTCACCGAATTCTTCCAGCTTGGGAAGGTTCTCTATTGAATTAAGTCCGAATAACTCCAAAAATTGTTGCGTCGTACCATAACAAAAGGGCCTGCCCGGCAGTTGCTTGCGCCCGCTTATTCTCACCAATTGTTTCTCTAATAATTTTTTCAGCACCCCGTCAATGTTCACCCCGCGTACGTCCTCGATCTCCATCCGTGTGATGGGTTGACGATAGGCGATAATGGCCAGGGTCTCTAAAGCCGGGCGGGAAAGCTTCTCTGCGCGTGCCTGAGTATACATCTTTTTAAGCCAATCGGCATAGGCCGGCTCGGTTGCCAATTGGTATCCCCCCGCGATCTCGATAATCGTAAAGCTGCGCCCGGAACTGCTATACTCATTTCTCAGATCGTCAATTAACTTAGAGACTGCGCCGGCATCTAGCTCCTCTAAGACATTGGCTATCTCCGTGGAGCTTAGCGGTTTATCAGATGAGATTAATAATGCCTCAATAATCTTTTTTGCCTGTCCTTGTTCCATTAGCACCACCTATTTAACTGGATTTTGCTTCCATATGTTCGGGATGGCGTAAGATCTCGATTTCGCCGAACTGTGCTTTCTGCCTGATTATTATCTCTTTCAGGCGGATTAACTCCAATACAGCCAGAAAAGTAGCGATTACTTCGATTTTGTTCCTGGCCTGTTCGAATAACTTTGAAAAATAGATAATCGGCTTATCTACTAAAATATGCAATAAGTCGTGGACCTTTTTCTCCACCGTAAATTCATCATGCATTAACTCGAAAAACTTCTCTTTGGGTATTGTCTTTAAGATCTTGGAGAAGGCCGAGATTAAATCAAAGAGGCTGGCCTCAAAATAGGCCCCTTCCTCATCACCCTCAAAGACAAGCGGCACCGCTTTACGGCGAAAAGTCTTGCCTTGTTCCTTTTCCAAAAATTCAAGCCGGTTGGCTGCCTCTTTAAACTTTTTATATTCAAGGAGCTTGCGCACCAATTCAGCCCGCGGGTCAAAAAGCTCTTCCTCTTCGCCTTCTTGTTCATCGGGCGGCAGGAGCATTTTTGACTTTATATGTATCAAAGTGGAGGCCATTACCAAAAATTCGCCAGCAAGCTTCAAGTCTAAAAGCTGCATAAGGTTTAGGTATTCGAGGTACTGTTCCGTTATTTTGGCAATGGGGATGTCATAGATGTTAATCTCTTCTTTCTTTATCAGATAAAGTAGTAGGTCTAGGGGGCCTTCAAATACCTCTAATTTTATTTTGTGCGTCATGATTAATATAGACCGATCAGTTTGCGCGTCTCTTTTAATGTTTCTACGCAGACTCCTCTTGCTTTTTCTGCTCCTTGAGTCAATATATCGTCAACGGTAGATCTATGTCTTGTAAACTGGGCCCTTTTTTCCCGTATCGGCTCTAACACCCCGTTTAATATATCAGCCAGCTTTTTCTTGCATTCAATGCACCCAATCTCTGCCTTCGTACACCAGTGATGGACCTCTTTTTCCATCTCCGGTTTAAATATCTTATAATAGGAAAAGACATTACAAACTTTCGGGTGTCCGGGATCAGTCTTTTTTATTCGCTTGGGGTCAGTAACCATCTGGCCGGTCTTTTTCCCCACCTCCTCTTTAGAATCAGAAAGGGCTATAAAGTTTTGATAGCTTTTGCTCATCTTTCTATTATCTATCCCTAAGAGTTTGGGTGTCTCAGTCAATATCGCCTGGGGTTCGGGAAAGACCTTTTTTTTGTAAATGTGCTCGAAGCGCCTGAGTATTTCCCGGGTCAATTCCAAATGTGCCAGCTGGTCGGCCCCTACAGGCACGGCATGCGCCTTGTAGATCACGATATCGGCGGCTTGTAAGACCGGATAGCCTAAAAATCCATATGTATGCAGGTCGCGCGTGGTTATCTCCCGCAGCTGTTCTTTGTAAGTCGGGCAGCGCTCCAGCCAGCCTAAAGGCGTAATATTGGAGAACAAAAGATATAACTGCGCGTGTTCCTGGATATGCGACTGTACAAAAAGCACGCTTTTTTCGGGGTCTAACCCGCAACTCAACCAGTCGATTACATTATCAAGGGTATACCGCCTTAAGTCCTGCGGTCGCTCATACTCGCTCATATGGGCGTGCCAATCGGCGACCATAAAGAAACACTCATACTCATCTTGTAATTTTTCCCAGTTCTTCAGGGCCCCTACAAGATGCCCCAGATGCAACGGGCCTGTAGGCCTCATTCCGCTTAACAACCTTTTTTTCATAATCTTCTAGCTACTTTCTCAATCTCAAAGCACTCGATGATATCAGCCGGCCGGATCTCTTTAAACCTTTCAAAGCCGATACCGCATTCCTGCCCCGCGGTTACTTCTTTGGCATCGTCCTTAAACCTCTTAAGTGAGGTGATCTTTCCCCTAAAGACCTCTTCATTATTGCGGATTACCTTGCCCTGGGCATTTCTGAATATTTTTCCCGCTAAGACAATACAGCCGGCTACGTTGCCCACCTTGGTAACCTTGAATATTTGGCGCACTTGAGCCTTGCCCAAAAAATTCTCCTTCAAATGCGGCTCAAGCATCCCTTCCAAGGCACTTTTTATGTTAGCAGTGACCTCATATATAATGTTATAGAGGGTGATATCGACCTTTTCCTTCTCAGCCAGCTCCTTGGCATTCGACTGGATGCCGACATGAAAGCCGATGACCAGTGCGTTTGAGACAGTGGCCAGCATTACATCGGAGACATTTATGTTTCCCACCCCGCTGTGGATGATCTTTATTGTCACGTCTTCAGTGGTCAACTTTTGCAAAGATTGCAAGAGAGCCTCCAGCGAACCTTGGACGTCTGCTTTTACAATAAGGTTTAATTCCTTGATTTTTCCGTCTTTGATCTGCTGGTACAGGTCTTCCAGGGAGACATGCGCGGCCGAAGAGGCCCCTCTGAGCCTTTTTTCTTCGAGTCTACGGAAAGAAAACTCCCTGGCCTTCTTTTCATCCTCTACGACGTAGAAACGCTCTCCGGCTTCCGGGACTCCGGTAAGACCGGAGATCTCAACGGGATCAGACGGACCAGCTTGTTTTATCTGTTTGCCCTGGTCGTTAATCATCGACTTGACCTTGGCGCAGAAGTCGCCGCAGACTAACACGTCCCCTATTTTTAGTGTGCCATTTTGTACCAACACAGTAGCGGTGGGCCCGGTCCCCCGGGAAAGCTTACTTTCGATGACTACACCCCGGGCATAGCGATTGGGGTTGGCCTTTAATTCCAGCATCTCGGCTTCCAAAAGTATCATCTCTAACATCTCGTCTATCCCCGCACCGCTTTTTGCCGAGACGTTAACGGCTATTGTCTTCCCCCCCATATCTTCCGTATTCAACCCTCTCTGGCCCAATTGGGCCTTTACCTTTGCCAGGTTGATATGTGGTAAATCGACCTTGTTTATGGCTACGACAATGGGTACGCCGGCTGCCTTGGCATGATCGATTGCCTCTATAGTCTGAGGCATCACACCGTCATTAGCAGCCACTACCAGCACTACTATGTCCGTAGCCACAGCTCCACGGGCACGCATTGCCGTGAATGCTTCGTGACCGGGAGTATCGAGAAAGGTGATCTTTTTATTTCCAACGTTTACTTCATAAGCACCGATGTGTTGGGTAATACCTCCCGCTTCACGGGCGGCTACTCTGGTCTTTCTGATCATGTCCAAAAGAGAAGTCTTGCCATGGTCAACATGGCCCATTAAAGTGACCACGGGCGCCCTGTGTTGTAAATCACCTTCGGCATCATCTTCTTTCTGTATATGCAAAAGCTCTTCTTCTAGATCGGGAAGCCGCTCTATCGCATAATCAAACTCCTTGCCTATCTTTACCACTGTATCCTCGTCAAGCATCTGGTTGATAGTAGCCATAATCTTCATCTTCATCAGATGTTTAATCAGGTCATTGGTCTTAACATTAAGCTTGACCGCTAATTCTTTTACGGATAAAGGCATCTTTGTCTGCAGAGGTTTTAGTTTCGGCTCTTCGCCAACTGTCTCTTGTGTCGGCTGAGCTGGCTCTTCTTTAACTTGCGGCTGCTCCTCGATTGTGGGCTTAGCTTGGACTTTGGGCTTGGCCTTAGGAGCGGGCCTCGGCTTAGCTTTTGGCTTGACTTTGGGTTTAGCTTTTGGTTCTGCCTTAGGCTTTGCTTTTGACTTGACCTTTGCGCCACTATCCTTAGTCTTACCCTTGAGCTCGGCCGATACAATCTGTACTGTCCCGTCATCGAGCGCACTCATATGTCCCGCGGCTTTAATATTTAGGCTTTTTAACTTTGCCAATAGCTCTTTGCTCGTGATTCCTAATTGTTTTGCTAAAGTATGGACCCTTATGCTCACCCCGCTAGACCTCCTTAAGTAAAGTTGCTATATTCAATTCTATGAATCTATTTACCCCATCGACCAAAAAGGTCTAACGAGGCTCATTTATCCTCTCCGGGTTTCGATGCTTTGGCTTGAGCGATTATTTTTTCAGCTTTCTTTTCGCCGATTCCTTTGATTCTGGTCAATTCAGATACGTCCGCCGCAGCCAATTTTTTAACGCTCTTGTAGCCTGCAGATTCTAAAGCCGTGCGGATCTTCTCGCCGATCCCAGCCAGCTTTTCTAAATCAGCTTTTTCTTTGTCTGTCTCAGTGGCGCTTTTGATATCAATGTCCCAGCCGGTCAGTTTACAGGCCAAACGCACATTTTGTCCACGTTTGCCGATTGCCAAAGAAAGCTGGTCATCGGCCACTAAAACCTTGGATGCTCTATTTTCCTTGTCTATCTCCATGCTCAATACCTTTGCCGGGCTAAGCGCCCCGGCAATAAACTCCTTGGGATCTTCATTCCATCTGATGATATCTATTTTTTCTCCCCGTAATTCCCGCACGATATTCTTCACCCTAATGCCTCTCATGCCTACGCAGGCGCCCACACAATCAATTTTATCATCTTTGGAATAAACCGCTATTTTTGTCCTTTCTCCGGCTTCCCGGGCTATTGACTTTATCTCTACAATACCCTCGTATATTTCAGGTACTTCCAGTTCAAACATCTGTTTGATAAGGCCGGGGTTGCTACGGGAAAGCACAATATGGGGTCCTTTTGCTGTCTTCTTCACATCTAGGATATAGGCGCGAACCCTTTCCCCCTGCCTATATGTCTCTTTGGGGGATTGCTCGCTTTTGGGTAAGATCGCTTCTGTCTTGCCTAAATCGACTATTATGCTGCCCTTTTCAAAACGGTGTACCAGGCCAAGGGCTAAGGTACCCATCTTTTTATTAAAATCCTCAAAAATGACCTCTCGTTCGGCCTCCCTGATCTTCTGGATGATCACCTGCTTGGCTGTTTGGGCCGCGATCCTACCAAATTCACCGGAGGTGACTTCTTTTCCGTCGGAAAAGACCTTGATCCCTCCTGTTTTTGGGTCAAGCTTGACCTCTACATCTTTGACATTGGGGCCTAAATCCTTTTTAGCCGCCGAGACCAAGGCAGCTTCCACTGCCTGAATCAGGATTTCCTTTTTTATCCCCTTTTCTCGCTCAAGGTGCTCTAATATTGACAATAGTTCCTCGTTCATCTTCTCTGCTCCGCTTATTAAAGTTCCAGCTCTAATCTTGCCTTGGCAATGTTCTCTCTATTAATGACCACTTTCTTTTCCTCGCTCGTCTTTATGGTTACATTTTCTTCATCAATAGCGGCCATTGTGCCTTTCCATACATTTTGTTTATTTATCGCCTCATGCAATACTATTCTAATCTCCTTATCAGCACAACGCTGAAAATCCCTGGTGCTAATCAAAGGTCTGTCCAATCCGGGAGAAGAAACCTCTAAAATATAGCTTTCCTGTATAACATCATCTTTCTCCAGCATTTCACCGATTTGTTTATTGAGCTGCGCACACTTCTCCAGAGTAATCCCGCCAGGCTCATCAACCAAAAACTGTAGCATGGACCTGCCCCTGCCTCTGCGCAGGGCCAAATCCACCAACTCTATGCCCTTAGCGTTCAATAACGGCCAAACCTTCTCTTTAATGCTGTCCAAAAATATCTCATTCATAATAAAAAAAGTGGGTCTAAAATTTTACCCACTCATCTCCCCTTTCTAAAAGATTGAAGTGAAAAATACTATACTATAAATCCTGGGCTTTGTCAAGTGTTAACTTCAACTCTGACATCAGCTTGGATATAGCCTTTTCGCTCTCAACCAGGGTACGCTCATCTGTGCTGCGTTTCTTAATTTCGATCTTGCCTTGCTTGATATTTTTCTCTCCCACTATGACCTGCAAGGGGATGCCGATCAGATCTGCGTCCTTAAGCTTGATACCGGCACGTTCATCCCTGTCATCCAGAAGCACATCGATATTTCTCTTCTCTAGCTCATTATAGACTTCCAGCGCAGCAGCCCTTGAGGCCTGATCCTGGATATTTAGCGGCAAAATCACCGCTCGATAAGGGCTGATTTCCTCCGGCCAGATGATGCCGTCCTTATCGTGGCGCTGCTCGATGGCCGAGGCCAATATCCGGTTGACCCCAATACCGTAGCAGCCCATGATAATCGGCTGCTCTTTTCCGTTTTCATCCAGGAACCGCGCCTTTAAGGCATCGCTATATTTTGTCCCCAGCTTGAAGATATGGCCGATCTCTATGGCCGCCTTAAAGTCTAGCTTCCCGGAACATTTTGGGCATTTCTTACTCTTTTTTATATTTTCTGAAACATTGCTGCTGGCCCACGAGCAAGACGGACAATATGCCACGGCATCTTCCCCGCCTCTTGCCGGGACCATAAATTCGTGCGATACGTCTCCTCCCATTATCCCCGGGTCGGCTTCCACGGCCAAAAAGTCCAGGCCGCAACGCCTAAAAATCTTATGATAGGCTTTATACATATCCTGGTAACTTTTATTCAGACCCTCAGCGTCCTTATCAAAGCTGTAGGCGTCTTTCATGATAAATTCACAACTCCTTAAGACCCCGAAACGGGGTCGGGGCTCATCCCTAAATTTTGTCTGGATCTGATAAAGGGTCTGTGGCAATTGCTTATAAGATTTAAAATAGGCCCTGGCGATAGTGGTGATTACTTCCTCGTGGGTAGGTCCCAAGACCATCTGTTTATCGCGCCGGTCACGAAAAGAAATCATCACCCTGCCGATTTCTTCGAAACGGCCCGATTCTTTCCATAGCGCCGCCGGCTGCAGGGCCGATAAAAGCACCTGCTGAGCACCACAAGCATCCATCTCTTGGCGAATAATCTCTTCTGCCTTGCGCAATACCCTCCAGCCCAGAGGAAGATAGCAATACACTCCCGAAGAAAGTTGGCGGATCAGCCCTGAGCGAAGCATCAATTTGTGACTAACCGCCTCAGCGTCCTGCGGGGCTTCCTTTAAAGTCGGTATTAAACTTTTTGACCATAACATATTTTTGCCTTTATTGCTTCTTAAAAAAATCTGAGTCTATGTTTATGCCCTTTTTTCTCAGTTTAGGTATAAAAGAGGGCACCGCGCCGGTAGCCGCCATCTCACCCAGTATTTTTCCATCCTCAGCAAAACCCCTTTGATTAAACACGTAGATATCGTCTAGCTCTATCTCGTCCGCCTTGCTACCCTGATGCACCTCGGTTATTTTGGTAACCTTGCGGCTTCCATCTTGCATGCGTTCCTGTTGTACGATGAGGTTGAGGTTATTGGCAATATGCCTCCTTATAGCCCAGAGGGGAATCGCCACTCCCGATGTAGCGATCATCGCCTCAAGCCTGGAAATTACGTCCTCAGGGGAGGCCGCATGCACGACCCCTAAAGCACCACTATGGCCGGAAGCCATGGCCTGCACCATGTCCAAGGCCTCTCCGCCCCTTACTTCACCGATCACAATGCGGTCCGGCCTCATCCTTAATGAGTTTTTAAGCAGGTCGCGGATGGTGATTTCGCCTTTTCCCTCGATATTAGGGAACCTGGCCTGCAGGCGGACAACGTGTTCCTGATAAAAAGTCAATTCCCTGGTATCTTCCATTACTACGATTCTTTCGTCTCGTGAAATATAAAACGAAAGTATACCTAAAGTAGTGGTCTTGCCCACCCCCGTGGGGCCAGAAAATATGATATTGATCCTAGCCAAAACACAAGCGACCAAAAACTCGGCAGCCTGCTTGCTCAAAGTACCGGCCTTTACCAGATCCTCGATGCGCACGAAACTCTTTGAAAGCTTGCGGATTGTAACCACCGGACCGTTTAATGCAAGGGGCGGCAGGATTACATTCACCCTGGTCCCATCGCCTAAGGATACATCTACGTAAGGGGTGGACTCGTCTACCTTCCTGTTACCATAAGAGACCATCTTTTGGATTAGATGGTTTAATTGGTCCACGCTGCTAAATTCAATATCGGTAAGTATCTTTTTACCCTCTTTTTCCGCGTATACCTTATCCGGCCCATTGATCAGAATTTCGGTGATCTCCTCGTCCTTCATCAGATCGTCGATTGGTCCGTAGCCCAAAAGTTCATCGACAATTTCTTTTACCAATTCCTCTTCTTCCACGGGCTTTAAATCGTTGATCCTCTCAAAGCGGCTATGTTTTTTAATCAAAGTCTCTATTCTGGAGATCAATATTTTTCGTTTATCCGTGAGCACCTGAGTGGCAAAAAGACGTGATAAGGCAAATTCCTTAACCAATTGTTCCTGGATCGCCCGTTTTAATCTTTCTAAAATCTCTCTTCTACTCATTTTTTTTATTTATCTCCTTGATCAAAGTCTGCACCATTCTTGATGCCGGGATCCTCCTTACTACCTTCCCCTGTTTGAACAAAACCGCACAACTTTTCCCGCAGGCTATTCCGATATCCGCTTCTTTGGCTTCTCCCGGGCCGTTTACCTCACAGCCCATTATCGCCACCTTTAACTTTCGTGGTTCGTGTTTCTTGCCTGCGCCAAGGCTTCGGCAGGCAGGCGTGGTTCGTGATTCATTGAGTTTCCTAGTAACTTCTTGGGTAATTTTGATCAGGTCAACCTGCGTACGGCCACAAGTCGGACAGGCGATTATATCGGGGCCAAAACTACCAAGGTCTAAAGCCTGCAAAATATTTTTGGCGGCTCTTATTTCCAGTCGCGGATCACCTGTCAAAGACACCCTGATGGTATCCCCAATACCTTCTAATAACAGCGCGCCTAAGCCTGCAGCCGATTTTACTATTCCGCTCTCCGGCAAACCGGCAGCGGTTATCCCCAGGTGAAAAGGATACCGGCAAAGACCCGCCATCTTTTTATAGGCCAGGCAGGTCGTGCGCACGTCCGAAGCCTTTAATGAGACTATTATATCATAAAAATGAAACCTTTCCAGCAGCTTAATATAATCAAGGGCGCTTTTAACCATAAGATCGGCTAATCTATCAGTTTTAACCTTTTTTGCTGATAGCTGACGGCTAAAAGCTGATGGCCTCAAAGAGCCGGAATTAACACCTACTCTAATGGGGATTTTCCTTTTTCTTGCCGCCTGCGCAATCTTGGAGATCTCTTCTTTTCGGTTAATGTTACCGGGGTTTAAACGTATAGCATCCACGCCATGATTTATCGCTAAAAGCGCCAAGCGGTAGTCAAAATGGATATCGGCCACTAATGGCATATCGGTCTTTGCTTTTATCTTTGACAATGCCTGGGCGCATCCGGGAGTCTTGATAGCCAATCTTACTATTTGGCAGCCTTCATCCTGCAGCTGCTTGATCTGTCTTAAAGTAGCGCTGACTGCCCGGGTATCGGTTTTGGTCATAGATTGTATAGAAATAGGCCCTGCAGAACCTATTTTGACCGGGCCGATATTGACTGTCTTCGTTTTTCTTCTCTTAATCATGATCTTCGCTTTTTTCGCTCCAGACCCCTTGTACTTTCTCTATCCAGCCGGAACGCCTCATATCATTGTAGGAGGCAAAGAGCATCAATATGACTAGAGCGGTTATGCCCATCTGGGTTGCCACATTCTGTACCTTTGCGCTTACTGGCCGCTTGCGTAGCTTCTCCAGAAATAAAAAGAACAGATGCCCGCCGTCAAGCACAGGCACAGGTAAAAAATTGAAGATTGCCAGGCTCATGCTGAAAAGGGCCATAAGGTTCAGAAGGTAGACAAAGCCTAATTCTGCGGCCTTGCCCGTAAAATAGAATATCCCGATCGGACCGGAGAAGGATTCCTTAAAAGAAAGCCGGCGGATAGCTACATACCAGAGCGCTTTGTATGTCACTGCCGTCAAATCAAGCAGCTTATTTCCGCCTTCATAAAAAGACCTAAAAAAGCCATATCGTACTTCAGTCATCTCTTCGGAGGGCCTGATGCCGATGAGGTTAATGCTTGTCTTCTGACCTAAAATATCCTCGATCTCCTCTACTTGGGGGCTCACCCTCTTCTGCAGCACTCTATTGTTCCTCTGGATATCCATGACTATTTCCTTGCCTTCGCTGGCACGGATCACATTGACTATATCATTCCAGTATTCGACCTTTTCCCCGTCTATCGACAAAATAACGTCGCCTTTCTTTATACCTGCCGCCTTTGCTGGATAGCCATCGATCAATTCGCCTACCTTATTGGTCATCGTGGGCGCGCCTATCATGAACACAAAAGAAAACAAAACAAACGCCAAGACATAATTTAAAACCGGTCCCGCGGAAATAATCTGCGCCCGCTGCCCACATGTCTTCGACAAAAACTCCCAAGGCTTTCCCTGTACATCTTCGCCCGGTTCGTCCCCCGCCATTTTGATGTATCCGCCTAAAGGCACGGCACTAATAAGATATTCAGTCTCGCCGACCTTTTTACTCCAGAGCTTCGGGCCGAATCCGAAAGAGAATTTATCCACGCGCACACCGTTTTTTTTGGCGAAAATAAAGTGCCCGAATTCATGAATAAATATCAAGATCCCAAAAACAAAAATAAAAGCTAGAAGTGATGACATTTTATATCCTCGACTTTACCTGTTCTCTGGCCCATCTATCTGCTTGCAGTATCTCTTTGATGGTGGGCCTGGTTATATTCCGTAAGTTTGACAAGACATCCGTGATAATCCGGGCGACATCATTGAACTTTATCCTTCTTTTAAGGTAGGCCCAGACACATTCTTCATCAGCGGAACAAAGGACCGTTTGGGCCAATCCTCCTGCTTTCGCCACCTCCATGGCCAAGGCAAGGCAGGGAAACCTGCCTAAATCCGGTGAATGAAAAGTAAGGCTGCTCACTTTTTCAAAATCGAGCCTCTGCGACTGGGCGTTTGCCCTATTCGGATAAGTCAGGGCATACTGAATCGGTATGCGCATATCGGTTGCCCCCAACTGAGCCAGGATAGAGCCATCGACAAATTGCACCAGCGAATGTACCAATGCCTGAGGATGAATGACCACCTTGATTTTCTGCGCAGGCACCCTAAAAAGATATTTGGCTTCAATGATCTCGAAGCCTTTATTCATCATCGTTGCCGAATCGATGGTGATCTTCTTACCCATCTTCCAGCGCGGATGGCGCAGGGCCTCTTCGGGGTCTATAAATTCGAGATCCGCCTTGGCCACATCCTTAAGCGGTCCTCCTGAGCCGGTCAAATAAATCTTAGCCAGGTCTTTGGACTGCTCTTCTTTGAGACATTGAAAAATAGCGCTATGCTCACTATCTATAGGTATAATCTCCGTGGCGCTTTTCTTCGCCTCATTGATAATTATTTCGCCGGCCATGACCAGCGATTCCTTATTGGCCAGGGCTAATCTTTTGGAATGATTAAGCGCTTTTAGCGTAGGCATAAGGGCAGCGCTTCCGCTGATGGCCATTAATACAATTTCCGCGCCAAATCCGGCGACCTGTTCAATGCCTGAGCTACCGGTAACTATTTTTGTGCGTTTATTTATTTTTTTCTTTAGAAGGGGGTAGTTGTCCTCATCCATTAAAGCCGCTATCTTGGGAGAAAATCTATTGACCTGTTCAGCTAAAAGGCCGGCATTGCTGCCGCTGGCCAGAGCAACCACCTTATATTTATCCTTGAGGTGTGAGATGACCTTCAGTGCGTTTTTTCCTATTGAACCGGTAGAGCCAAGTATGGCGACTGTCTTCATGTCCTTTTTTGGTTGTTAGTGTTGACGGCGTTTGAGCTATTACATGAATACTTTGATATAGAAATACATAGCCGGAGCAGTAAAAAGCAAGCTGTCAATAGAGTCCAATATTCCGCCTATGCCGGGAAGGGTATTGCCTGAGTCCTTGGTTCCGCAATCTCTCTTGATTAGCGACTCCGATAAGTCCCCCACCTGGGCCAGCGCTCCTAAAACAAACCCTAAAATCAAAAGCCGCAGCAGAGAAAAAGACGGCAGGAATAAGTGAGAGCTCAATGCTACTAGGATGCTGAGCAGCAATCCTCCCAGCATGCCTTCTATTGTCTTTTTAGGGCTGATCCGCGGTATCAGCTTATGTCTGCCAAATTTCATACCCACTAAATATGCCCCGATATCCCCTGACTTTGTTACCAGTATCAAAAACGCGATCAGCTGCCTGCGCAAGAGTTCAGTTCCCAGCTCCGGCATGTTTCTCAATCTGATGAAGAAACTCAAGAACCAGCTTACATATACTAGCCCGAACAGGATAGTGGATATACTCAAGATCGAGCCGTTATCCTTTTTTGTAAATTGGACGATGAAAATAGTCAAACATATGACGGGGATGAATACAAAGAACCACTCGTAGGGGATCCTATAATCAAAGTAAGTGGCCAAAGCTACGATTACGCCTAAGGCAATGCCCAATTTCCTATTTACGCCTATATCTTTTCTTTGGATAAGCAGGAAATACTCATTAAGCCCCAATACTATAAAAAACGTAATCAGTAAGGCGAAAGTCCAGGCCGGGGCTGTAAGCAGGATTGAGCCCACAACCGTAATAATAGAAACACTCGTTATAATTCTGCGTTGCAACAAAGTAAGGCTACTCCCGTTTGGTATATTATGTTCCGAACCTTCTTTCTCTTTTTTGAAACTCTTCAATCGCCTCAAAGAGGTCTTCTTTTTTAAAATCAGGCCAGAATTTTGGAGTAAAATAAAGCTCTGCATAGCTGGCCTGCCAGAGAAAGAAGTTACTCAGTCTTAGTTCGCCGCTGGTCCGTATCAAAAGATCCAGCTCCGGTAAATCTTTGGTATACAAAAAACCGGCAAATAATCTTTGGTCGATATCATCTAGCTTGATTTTTTCCTCTTTGGCCTTTAATGCGATAGTACGCACAGCATTTAATATCTCTTCCCTGCCGCCATAGTTTATCGCCAGGTTCAAGATCAATTTCTTATTATCTTTTGTCTGCTGCATGGCGGCTTCTAACTGCCTGAGTGCTCCTGCGGGCAACGAACCAAACTCACCTGAGACGATAACCCTGACCCCGTTTTCGTGTAGCTTGCGCACATATTTCTTCAAGTATTGCTCAAGCAAACCCATCAAGGCCTGGACTTCTTTTCTTGGCCTCTGCCAGTTTTCTGTGGAGAAAGTAAAGAGGCTCAAGGCCTTGACGCCCTTCTCCATACAGGCCTTAATCGCCTCTTCCACGGAAGATATTCCGGCTCGATGTCCTTCTACTTTAGGCAGCCCTTTCTGCTTGGCCCACCGGCCATTGCCGTCCATGATTATGGCTATATGCCTGGGAATCTTTTTTTCCATCTTGCCTACATATAAACAAGGGGGAATCTTCTCACATTCCCCCTCCATATTATTCAGCTTACTTTACCCTTATCGATCAGAGCAACTATTTTACGTACTTTTGCGGCTGGGACGCTTTCACCCTTGTTATTTTTTCAGGCAAAATTACGATTTCTACTCTTCTATTCTTCTGACGTCCTTCGACAGTATCGTTCGTGGCCCGGGGGCGGTGCTCGCCATACCCTGTCGCTGAAAGGCGCTCAGGATCAATCCCTTTACTCAAAAGGTAGCGCAGTACGCTATTAGCCCTGGCGCTGGAGAGTTCCCAATTTGATTTCCAGCCGGAATATTTGATCGGCTCGTTATCGGTGTGTCCCTCGATGCCTACTTCTCTATCGACGACTTCCTTGCAACACACTGAAGCTACTTTATCCAAAGAGTTATGTGAATCGGCACGCAACTCGGCCTTTCCTGAATCAAATAAAACGCTGTCGATAAAAGTGATAACCA
Organism: Candidatus Omnitrophota bacterium; assembly: GCA_016939375.1. GTDB lineage: Bacteria > Omnitrophota > Gorgyraeia > JAFGHF01 > JAFGHF01 > JAFGHF01. Next base: position 15,327 of record JAFGHF010000072.1, read on the forward strand.
GCCCCTTTTCTTCTATATCTAAAGTGACTTTTTCCTCTGCTATTTCTTGCTTTAGGCTTTTTTGCAACGCGTCATAGGCCTCTTTGAGCTTTTGATATTCTTCCGCTGTCATCTTCAACCTTTTGACCTCATCGCTCAAAGCCTCTATTTCCTCAATGTCACTGGTGTGCCTTTTCTGAAAAACCAAAGTACAGCCGCTGAGAAAACTAACCGTACATGCAAAGATTATCCCCCAGACTGCTATTTTAGTTAAAGTTTTCATTAGCGCACCCCTCCTTTTAGACCTGTGTATTCATGTTTTTCAATATAGCACCCGTATTTTATAAAGTCAAGGAAAATTGGCTTATCTGCTGCTTACTTTGATTGTCTTATTTAAATAAGGTATTGCCTACTACAAAAGACGCAAATACCACCGAAACCATAGACATAAGTTTGATCAAAATATTCAACGAAGGCCCTGCTGTGTCCTTAAAAGGGTCTCCTACCGTATCACCGACTACGCTGGCTTTGTGGGCCAAAGAACCCTTACCTCCGAACTCACCGGATTCAATATACTTCTTAGCGTTATCCCAGGCTCCGCCTGTATTGGCCATCATCACCGCTAAAACAAAACCACAGACAAGCGCTCCGATCAAAAGGCCAACAGCGGACTCTGGGCCTAAGAGCAGCCCGATAATCAGAGGTGCCAAAATCGCCAATAAAGAGGGCGCGATCATCTCTTTTTGCGCGGTACAAGTAGCAATATGAACACATGTTGCGTAATCGGCCTGGGCCTTACCCTCCATCAGGCCTTTTATCTCTTTGAACTGGCGGCGCACTTCCACAACTATTTTGCCTGCAGCCCTGCCCACAGAGCTCATGGTCAGGGAAGAAAATCCGAAAGGAAGCATCGCCCCTATAAAGATACCCACAAGCAGGCGAGGGTTGAGCAGCGAAAGGTCTAATTGCTTTCCCAAAATAACCAATTCATCTCTATAGGCAGCGATCAGGGCTAATGCAGTCAGCGCTGCCGCACCAATGGCAAAACCTTTCCCTGTGGCGGCCGTAGTATTTCCCAGGGAATCTAGGGCATCGGTCCTCTCTCTCACATATTCCGGTTCACCGGACATCTGGGCATTACCGCCAGCGTTATCAGCCACCGGTCCGTAAGCATCTGAGGCTAAAGTAATACCCAGGGTAGAGAGCATCCCCACCGCCGAAATACCTACGCCGTAAAGTCCGATATTGAAATTCTCTACTCCTCCGGCTAGATAGTAGCTGCAGATAATAGCAGTGGCTACTATTAGAACCGGGGCGATTGTAGAAGCCATGCCTGTGGCCAGGCCCGCTATAATCACTGTTGCCGGACCGGTCAAGGCCGCAGAAGAGACAGAACGCGTGGGCCCGTATTTGTGCGAAGTAAAAAACTCTGTAGATAGACCGATGAGTATGCCGGCAATCAGCCCAGTGACAACCGAACCATAGACTCCTATATATTGCATCCCCAGAGAGTATTTGATTACCAAAAAAGACAACACGGCAATGGCGCCCGAAGCTACAAATACACCGCGACGCAATGCCTTAAGCAATACTTCCTGAGATGGTTCACCTTTTGAGTGCACAAAAAATGTCCCCAGTATAGACGATATTACTCCCACCGCAGCCATGGCCAAGGGGACAATCACCCCGGAAAAACCCAAACCGGCAACAGCGGCCAAAGCCATAGTCGCCACTATAGAGCCTACATATGACTCATAAAGGTCTGCGCCCATTCCCGCTATATCACCGACATTGTCACCCACGTTATCGGCTATTACCGCCGGATTTCTTGGGTCGTCCTCAGGAATTCCGGCTTCCACTTTGCCTACCAAGTCTGCTCCTACATCAGCGGCCTTTGTAAATATACCTCCTCCGACCCTGGCAAATAAAGCCTGCAAACTTGCACCCATTTCAAAGGTAAGCATAGTCGAGGTAATGGCCCCGATCTTGGTCAAATGATGCGGCAACGGGTGAGTAGAATAATACCAATCCAATATAAAATACCAGATGCTTAAATCAAGCAATCCCAGGCCAACCACGACCAAGCCCATCACCGTTCCGCTGGAAAAACTTATCCTTAGAGCACCGTTTAGGCTTGAACGCGCAGCCGAAGCTGTGCGCGAAGACGCCCGGGTGGCGATCCACATCCCTACAAAACCGGCAAAGGCAGAGAAAAATCCCCCGCTCAAAAAAGCAAAGGGCACAAAAATCACCAAATAACCTTTGCGCACCAGTAAAAGTAAAAGGAAAAATGCAAAAAGAAAAAATAAGCCCACGCAGGAATATTGGCGTTTTATGTAGGCCATAGACCCTTCTCGCACCCAAAGGGCGATCTGGCGCATTTTTTCCGTGCCTTCATCCTGTTTGAGAATAAATAAAATCAAATATCCAGCGAATAAAAGGGCCGTTACCGAACCAATGGGTGCTAACCAAATCAAGTCATTTCTCCTTTCTAATAATCTGTTCTCTTTCGGAACCAACCGAAATCATGCTGATTTTTACATTCAAGAGTGCTTCTAGCCTTTCGATATAGCGACGGGCGTTGGTGGGCAAGTTCTTGAACTTTGTGATTGAAGAGGTGGCGTTAGGCCAACCCGGGTGTTCTTCGTAAACGGGCTGGCAACCCTCCAATACCTTAATATTGGGTGGAAAAACGGTATATTTCTTTCCTTTATAATTGTAAGCGGTACAAATCTTAATCTTTTTCAGGCCGTCTAGGACATCGAGCTTAGTCAAAGCAATTTCATCCAGGCGATTGACCGTGACCGCACGGCGCACGACTACCGCGTCAAACCAACCGCACCTCCTGGGCCTGCCGGTCGTAGCGCCAAACTCATTGCCCTTGTGACGGATCTCCTCCAATAATTTCCTGGAAAATTGCGTGGGAAAGGGACCACTGCCGACTCTGGTGGTATAGGCCTTGGCTACTCCTATTATTTTATCGATGTCTGTGGGGGCCACTCCTGTGCCGATACAGGCACCCCCCGCTGTTGTATTAGAGGACGTCACAAAAGGATATGTGCCGAAATCCACATCTAGAACCGTCCCTTGGGCACCTTCAAAAAGGATATTTTTCCTCTTTTTTATGGCGCTATATAAAAACTCCGCACAGTCAAAGCTGTATTTGGCGATCTTTTCTGCATATGCCAGGTATTGGCGATGGATATCAGCAAAAGAAAAACCCTGATGTCTGTAAATCTTTCGGAACATCTCATTTTTCTCGATCAAAGCAAGCTTAAGCTTCTTTTTAAATACTTCTTTGTCTAAAAGGTCGGCTAATCTGATACCGCAGCGGTTTACCTTGTCCGCATAACAGGGCCCAATGCCCCTACCGGTAGTGCCGATCTTCTGCCTTGTCTTTCTCGATTCCCTGAGCTTGTCGATTATCTTATGGTAGGGGAAGATCAAATGTGCCTGATCGGAAATTTTCAGGTTATTGCCGATATCGATGCCGCGTTTTTCCAGGTTTTCTATTTCCTCTAACAATACCTGGGGGTCGACTACTACCCCGTTACCGATAATGCATGTCTTGCCCCGATTCAGTACACCTGAAGGGATAAGGTGTAAAATAAATTTTTGGTTATCTACCACAACGGTATGACCAGCATTATTACCGCCCTGAAATCGGACTATAATATCTGCTTTGCGGGAAAGGACATCGATGATCTTTCCTTTGCCTTCGTCTCCCCATTGAGTTCCTACTAAAACAGTATTTGCCATTTCTTCAACTCTTTATTTAGGTCTTTGCGGGTTATTAATGGTTTTTCGAACTGGAAAAAGACAGTTTAAGGGATCATGGTGAATATCTTTTTAGCGATATCGGGGTACCTAGCGATAAAGCGGAGTTCGTCATTGACCAAAGGTTTCTGAGTATGCACATTGGCATAGCGCACTAACTCCAGTATCTTTGTGGCCTCTTTATCATCTTTGAATTTCACTTCCAGTCTCTCATAGACATTTCTAAAACCCTTTATGCCTGAATATTCGCCGGCCGTAATCTTTCTTCCTGTTTCAATTATCTCTGGTTCTCCCCTGCCAAGTTCCTCATAGTCATAAAGCTCATAATTGCGGCGGTTTTTCAAGGCCCCGTCTGCATGAATACCGGATTCGTGAGCAAAGGCATTTGCCCCCACGCCGGGCTGGTTAATGGGGATCGGTACAGCGAAGGCATAAGAAGCATATTTGGTTATCTTCCAGGCACAGCCCAATTTAACTCTTTCGTCCAAAACATACTTTCCTTTTAGGCCACTGGAGTACTTAACCGCCAAGATAATTGAAACCAGGTCAGCGTTTCCGGCACGCTCGCCCATCCCGTTTACAGTTGTGTTTATAAAGGCATCTACGCCGGCATCATTGGCCGCTTTTGCAGCCATAACGGAAGTGGCTACCACCATACCTAGATCATTGTGGCAGTGGACTTCTATAGGAATTTTTACTGTGTTGGCCAGCTGGTATACCCGGTTATAGATCGTAATCGGGTCATCGTAGCCTAAAGTGTCACAGTATCGTATACGGTCGGCCCCGTTTTTTTTGGCTGCCAGGGCAAATTTTATAAGATAGCCCAGATCGGTGCGTGAGGCGTCTTCCGCATTTACCCCGATAGTCTTTATTCCTTTTTTTCGCGCCAGACGTAAGGCATCGGTCATCATCTTGATAATATCTTCTTTGGACTTGCGGCCCTGGAATTTACCTTTAATCATTTGTTCCGAGGTCGAGATAGACATATTAAGGTGCTTTACTTTAGTTAGCTTTAAAGCCTTCTCCACATCCTGCTCGATTGCCCTAATCCAACCGCTAAGAATCATCGGCTTGATTAGACCAAGTCTGGCCAATTCCAGATTTGCGTTTAGATAGTTTGTCTCATGGCGGGTAACCGGAAAGCCGAATTCGCTCTGATAAACACCCATATCGTTTAAGAGTACATTTATCATGGTCTTCTGCAGTTTGGCTAATCCCAGTCGCGAGGTCTGCACCCCATCGCGATTAGTCACATCAAGTATATATATTTTAGGCCTCTTCTTCATCTCCTTCATTTGCCTCCTTCTACCTTCGCCTTGAGTACCTGTTTCCGCAGGTATATCCAGACCTTAAGGAAACTAAGTACCAATAATAGCTCAAACGCCGTCAACACTAACAACCAAGAAAGGACATCATAGATGGATTAACTTCGCATCATAAATGTTCTTGCACTTTTTGATTTTTTCTAACACCTTTTGTGGAATATCGCTGTCTACGTTCAATACCGAAATGGCATTGCCACCCAGTTTTTCCCGACCAAAGGTCATCTCCGCAATATTGATCTTGCTTTCACCCAAAAGTGTTCCTATTTGCCCCACCACACCCGGTAAATCTTTATTTTTGATGACCAGCATATAACCTTTGGGGTGGGCCTCAACGTAATATTCGTTTATCTTCACTATCCTGGGGTCATTTTTGGCGAAGACCGTTCCCCAGACAGTCAAGTCTTCTTTGTCGGTCTTTGTCTTCACGGAAATGAGATTAGTGAAGTTTTCCACTCTATCTATTTTGGTCTCTTCAATAGTTATCTTTCTTTCCTTAGCCAAAACGCAGGCATTAATATAATTTACTGTCTCACCCATAAAAGGCTCAAGCATGCCCTTGGCGCAGGCAGCGGTGATAGGGGCAGTATTATAGTTGCTTATCTCCCCGACATACTCAATTTTTAGCTTTGTGACATGGCCTGCACACAACTGACTTTGCAACGAGCCGATCTTCTCGGCCAAAGTCACAAAAGGCTGAACTATCTCAGCGATCTCCGGAGGTAAGGTCGAAGCATTAACTGCGTTTCTAATCCCCCTGTTTAAAAGCGCATCCGTCATTTGTTCGGCGATGTCTATCGCTACGTTTATCTGTGCCTCTTCTGTGGAGGCCCCCAGATGAGGCGTCATCACCACATTATTCAGTTTAAGCAATTCGCTTTCTAGAGGAGGCTCTTTCTCGAATACATCCAAAGCACAGGCAGCGACCTTTCCCGATTTTAGTCCTTTGAGCAACGCCCGTTCATCAATAATCCCGCCCCGGGCGCAATTAATCAGCTTCACGCCATCTTTCATCAGGGCGATTTCTTTATCGGATATCAAATGTTTCGTCTCCTTGGTCAAGGGCGTGTGCACGGTAATATAGTCGGCGCGCTTGAACAGATCCTTTAGGGTCGCCCCTTCTATCTGCAGGGTCTTGACTTTATCTAATGAAAGGTAAGGGTCGAAGGCCACGATCTTCATGCCAAAGCTCATAGCCCTCCTTGCTACTTCCGTGCCGATCCTTCCCAGGCCGATCACGCCTAAGGTCTTCCCGTATAATTCCACACCCATGAACTTTTTTCTGTCCCACAGTCCGGCCTTTAAGGAAGCGTGGGCCTGGGGAATGTTGCGCGAGAGAGCAAGGATCATGCTCATTGTATGTTCGGCCGTAGAAATAGTGTTGCCCCCCGGGGCATTCATTACAATGATGCCTTTGCGCGAAGCAGCTTCAACATCAACGTTATCCAAGCCTACGCCGGCCCGGCCGATGATCTTTAACTTTTTCGCCGCTTGGATAATATCTTTTGTAACCTTAGTACCACTGCGTACCACCAGGGCATCATAATCCCGGATTAGCTTCTTTAATTCCTCAGGGCCAAGGCCGGTCTTGACATCGACCTGGATTTTCTTCTCTTTTTGTAGAATATCTAAACCCTCTTTTGCCAGTTTGTCGCTTACTAATACTTTCATTTCATGCTCCTCGACTAAAAATTCATTTGATCTGGTTGGAAAAAACATTCTCGGCTGCCTGGATACCCTTGCCTAGCTCGACTTTATACCCTAACTCCGATAAAGCCAGCTCCAAAGCAGAAATGCCTGTTATGATATCGAAGGGCTCCATATAACCAAGATGGGCAATGCGGATAATCTTCCCCTTTAAGTGCCCCTGCCCTCCGGCTATGCTTACCCCGTACTTCTTGCGCATCAATTTCACTAGTTGTGCGCCATCGATACCTTCGGGTACGCTGGCCGCCGTAACCACATTACAAAATGTATTTGAAAACAGCCCCAATCCCAAAGCACAAACAGCATTGCGCGTAGCGTCAGCAAGCATCTTGTGCCTTTTGAAGACGTTCTCCAACCCCTCTTCTTTAATCAGGCGCAAGGACTCTCTTGCCGCCACTATCAAAGAGACTGCCGGCGTATAAGCGGTGTCAGTCTTATCTAGGGATTTTTTCGCCTTTTTCATGTCCAAATAGTACTTGGGTAATTTGGATGTCTCCATTGCCTTGAGCGCTTTCTGGCTGAGACTGCAAAAGGAAAGCCCCGGAGGAAGCATCATCCCTTTTTGCGAGCCGGCCACAACACAGTCGACGTTCCAGTTATCGGTCTGCAGGTCTTCTGCGCCCAGGCCGCTTATCGCGTCTACGACTAAAACCGCATCGGTCTCTTTTACAATTTTACCGATCGCCTCGATATCCGTGACTACACCGGTAGAAGTCTCACAAAGCGTGGTAAATACTGCCTTGGCATCCTTGTGTTCCGCCAATATCCGCTGGACCTCACCAGCCTCTGCGCGTTTTCCCCATTCGACTTCGATAGGAATCACATTCACATTGTAGGCCTTGCAAAGCTCCACCCAGCGTTCGCCAAACTTACCGCCGCATATGGCGATAGCTTTATCCTCAGGCGAAAGAAGATTTACTACGCTTGCCTCCATCGCCCCTGTACCCGATGCAGCGAATGTAACGACGCCGTTTTTTGTCTGAAAGAGGTACTTTAACCCTTCGTTGAATTCACCAAATATCTTTCTGAACTCATCTGTACGGTGATGTATCATAGGCTGGGCGCAAGCCAAAAGTACTTCCGGTGGCAACGGAGTTGGTCCCGGCGTAAGTAAATATTTTTTAGACATCCTGGTTCTCCTTCTATTTCTTCTTTTTAGTTTTACTGCCTTCGATTACCTCATCCACAATGCCATATTCCTGGGCTTCCTTAGCAGACATAAAGAAGTCTCTATCGCAATCCAATTTAATCTTATCTAAAGATTGGGAAGTATGTTTGACTAAAATATCATAAAGCTTATCCCTTAAAGTTAAAATTTCCTTGGCTTGAATGCTGATATCTGCGGCCGCCCCCTGAACTCCACCCCATGGTTGATGGATCATTACCCGGGCATGGGCAAGCGCATATCTTTTACCTTCGCTACCGGCAGCCAGAAGCACCGCCCCCATGCTAGTAGCCTGCCCGACACAATAAGTACATATATCCGGTTTTACAAACTGCATTGTATCATATATGGCCAACCCGGAAGTGACGATACCGCCCGGGGAGTTGATATATACATTGATATCCCTCTCCGGGTCCTCCATTTGCAAAAAAAGCATCTGAGCTATAACCATATTCGCGATCACATCGTTAATAACGTTGCCGATAAAGACTATCCTGTCTTTAAGCAAACGTGAATAGATATCATACGCCCTTTCTCCTCTGGCGGTCTGTTCGACAACTATGGGAACTAAAGTCTGCCCGCGATTATCCATTTTGCCCTCCTTGATTTTGGCCTTTCGTAGTATCGGACTTATCCTACGATATTTGCCTCTTTTAATAAAAGCTCGACTGTCTTAAAGTTTAGTATCTCTGCTTTTATGCTCGATATCAGGTTGTTCCGCTCTAGATAACTCCTTACCTCATCGGCGCTTTTGCCTGCACGCATGGAGATCTGGATTATTCTTTTCTGTAGATCTTCTTCTTCGACTTCGATATTTTCCCGCTTGGCTATCTCGTCAAGTATAAATGATAGGTTGACTCTACGGATGGCTTCTTTACGCGCCTGCTCTTCCAATTCCTTGTTTTTTGATTCGATTTCTTCGCTTTTTTTGCCGTGCAAAACATAATTAGTCTTGATCTGCTTCAATATCTCCTGGGACTCTCTGTTAACTAGCGATTCGGGCGTCTCCATAGATGTCTTCTTCAATAGCTGATCAAGTAATTGCCTTTCCATGTCTGACTTGCTTTCTGCCTCAGCATTATCTTCCAGATTCTGCTTTATCTTCTGTTTTAAATCATCTAAAGATGCAAGGCCCATTTCTTTTGCTAAGGAGTCGTTTAGTTCAGGTAAAACCTTTTCTTTCTTTTGCTCGCCTGACACTTCGACTTCTTTGGCCTTTGCCTGCCTTATGTTCTGCAAGACCTCATCGACCTGAAGCTGACCCACTTCTTTTTTCTTTTTGACTATACGGATATCCTTATATGACTTTATCTTAGGCTGCGGCCGAACGTCGACTTTGGCCGAAAAACAAAGAGTGTTGTTTTTAAATTGGACGTTTTCAATTTCTGGCGCAGAAACCGGATCGATGTCTTTCTCTTGGACAGCTTTTAAATAGTACTGTGAAATAGCCCTTTTGACCATCTCCTCCTGAGCTGTCTTGGCGTAATAAGTCTCCAATAAATCCCTGGGGGCATGGCCAGGCCGGTACCCAGGGATGCGCGCGCTTTTACGTAAATCTGCATAAACAAAATCATAGGCCTGGGAGACCTCCTGCGGCTCTACCTCTATATTAAGTACTTTGTTGCAACCCTTGTTATTTTTTATTTCCGTTTTCATCTTTACATCCTAAATTTTTCACCGAGATATATTTCCTTGGCCTTGGGGTCATTTATCAGGTCTTGAGCCGTGCCGGAAATAAGGATCTTTCCCTCGGCCATTATATAGGCCCTGTCGGTTATAGCCAACGTCTCTCTTACACTATGATCGGTAAGCAATACGCCCAGCCCTTTCTTCTTTAATTCTGTAATGATTTCCTGGGTCTCAAAGACCGCAATGGGGTCCACTCCGCTAAAAGGTTCGTCCAATAGAATGAAGCTTGGGTTGGTAACTAAGGCCCGCGTAATCTCCAATCTCCTTCTTTCTCCCCCCGAAAGCGTAGAGGCCCTGTTTTTTGCCAGGTAGGATATGTTTAATTCGGCCAGCAAACGCTTCAAGCGCCTCTTCCTTTCCTTTCGAGGAATATTCAGCGTCTCTAATATCGCCATTATGTTTTCTTCCACGGTCAATTTACGGAATACCGAAGTCTCTTGCGCAAGGTAACCGATGCCCCGGCGCGCCCGTTGATACATAGCAAGCCTAGTGATGTCCTGATCGTTGAAGATTATCTTGCCCTTATCGGGGGAAATCACACCCACGATCATATAAAAACTGGTGGTCTTGCCTGCCCCGTTTGGGCCCAAAAGCCCGACTACCTCTCCTTTTTGGACGGTTATGTTTATAGAATCTACTACGCGGCGGCCTCCATAGGCCTTAATAAGTCCATTCGTCTTCAATAAATGCATCTGTGTCTTCTTCCTCTTCGACTTCCAATTTTTCTTCTTCAGCTGACTCCTCTTGCTCGCTCTCTGAGCCACCCATCAAAGAACTGAAGCCTTCGGTAGAAAAGATAACCAATTTTGGCGACCCGGTCAGAGTCAGCATGCCTGTTTCAGTGTCATAGATTGCTTTTTCGCTATAAGTAATATTTTCGCCATGGTGGATCTCCACATTTCCTATACATATGATTTTGTCTATGCCCATCCCTTCGATGCCTTCTACTTTCTTGCCGTCTTCTGAATCGGTGGCGAAATAGACATCCATTTGGTCGGCAAAGATCTCACCGCGCTCATCATTTACTTTCACATTATTGCGGAAAATCGCTATGTTGCTTTGATAATCTACTTCCAGCGGGCCATTGCAAGTAATCACGGTAGCGGGAGCAAAGACTTCTGTCGTAGTCTCCCTGATGCCCTTTACGCCTTCTAATTCGCGCGTCACTGCCTCATCTTTTGTTAACGGCTCAGCCGTAGATTCAGCTTGCTCTAATTGCGAGGGGCCTTCTTGTGTCTGGGCATCCTCCTCAGGCAAGTTTAACTCGACCACGACATCTTTCTTTAATTCAACGACGCCTAATGTCGGCTGCCCGACAATACCTTTACCCGATGCCTTCATCTTTCCCCTGGCCAACCATACGGGGGCCTCGCTAGAAAGTTTCTCTTGCTGGGCGTCCCAATCCAAATAGTCGGTCACCAAAGTAGCCCCGTCATCAGTCGTGGCTTTAACATTTTTTTCCAGATGTACGTTGTTATCCACCTTATTCAGGCTGCCTTCATCGGCTACGATGGTCATATTAGTGTCTTTGCCGTAAACTTTGCCGGTAACTTCGGTAAGGCTGATCTCCGCATCCATAATGTTGGCGCTTTTTCCCTCGAGGTCCCATTGCTTTTTGCCGCCTTTACTGTACCCGCTCACGGAAAAGCTGGAAAGCATCTCTTCCGGGGCCTCTTCCAATTCCTGTTGCGCAGCAAGTTCTGCCGCAGAAGGGCTTGCGCTTTCTTCTTCCCTATTGACCGAGCCGCAACTTGCGATTAAAAAAGACATTGCCAAAATTAAAAGCAGCTTCATCATGTTTTTCCTACTCTAAAAAACCAGCCGTCACCTTGCGCCACTTACCCTGAGCCCGTAATATGATCTCGATGATTTCTCTGACTGCGCCTTTACCGCCTTTTTTCCTGGTTACATAGTGGGCAGCCTTCTTGGCCTCTGCACAGGAATTGGATACCGCAACGGCCAACCCCGCTTTCTTAAGCGCCGGCACATCCACTAAATCATCGCCGACAAAACAGACTTCGTCGTTTTTCAGCTTGTACTTTTTTAAGATGGCCGAAAGGGCCTTTCCTTTAGCAAGCGAATTTTGCTTGACTTCTACGGCCCCGATATCTTTTGCCCGTCTAAGCACCGCACCTGAGCCCTTTGCGGTAATAAGCGCTACCTTTATATCTGTCATTTTCAAAAGCGCCAGACCCATGCCGTCCAAAACATTAAAACACTTAAGCTCCTTGCCCCGCTCGTCATAAATTATCCGGCCGTCTGTCAGAACCCCGTCAATATCCAAGGCCAACATCCTGATTTTTTTTGCTTTCTCTTTAACAGACATATTTCCTTTACCTGCGCAAAACAGCTACTCACGGCATTGCTAGACTAACCCTGCCTTTAAGATATCTTGCACGTCTAAGAGGCCAATAGGCTTTCTTGTATTATCGACCACCGGCACTTCATCGATTTTTTTTGCTTGTAAGACCTTAAGGGCATCCACTGCCAGATCTTCGCCTTTGACCACTACAGGGTTCTTGGTCATCACTTGCTTGATCTTAAGACCGGTCAAATCGGTGTTCTGCTCGATATGACGGCGCAGGTCGCCGTCTGTAAAGATACCGCAGAGCCTACCCTGTTTATTTATTATAGTGGCGCTGCCTGCCCGGGCAGAGGTAATGGCTAACAACACGTCTTTAACCAAGGCATCTTCTTTTACCACAGGATTGCCTTTACCTGTGCGCATAATGTCTTTTACTTTCAAGAGAAGTCTTTTGCCCAGATTTCCTCCCGGATGATAGAAGGCAAATTCTTCTTTCTTCAGATCACTTCTTTCCAAGAGGGCCATTGACAAGGCATCCCCCATAGCCAACATAGCTGTAGTGCTGGCCGTAGGAACCAATCCCAAAGGACAAGCCTCCTCGTGCACACTGGTGTCTAAAACTATGTCGCTATTCTTGGCTAATGTAGATTTTAAGTTTCCCGTGAGACAAATAATCTTTACGCCCATTTTCCTGATCGAGGGCAATAGCCGCAAAAGCTCTTCCGTTTCCCCGCTGTAAGATATAGCTATGACTACATCTGTTTTAGAGACTCTTCCCAAGTCGCCATGAATCGCCTCTGCCGGGTGCAGCCAAAGGCTGGGCCTGCCGATAGAAGATAGGGTCGCAGAGACCTTTTGACCGATGATCCCACCCTTACCCATACCGGTCACTACGATCCTGCCTTTACATGAATGCAAAATCCTGACGGCCCTTTGAAAATCCCCGCCTAAACGGTTAATCATATCGGCAATCGCCTTTGATTCTATTTTTAAAACTTCCTTTGCTCGCTTAATGGACATCAGCACGCCTTATGTTTTTTTACTACAACATCGATTTCTTTGACTTGGCGGAGTAATTCTTGCAACTGGGCAAAGCCGATCATGTTAGGGCCATCGGAAAGGGCCCTTTTGGGCTTGGGATGTACCTCCAAAAAAAGCCCTGCACAACCGACTGCCACCGCGGCGCGGGATAACGTGGCCACAAACCTCCTGTCTCCTCCGGAGGCAATGCCTGCCGCTCCCGGCAACTGTACGCTATGAGTGGCATCAAAAACAACCGGATAGCCAAGAGCGCCGATTATGGCCAATGAGCGCATATCGCTTACAAGATTATTATAGCCAAAAGAGCTTCCTCTCTCTGTGATTAATACTTTTTTATTGCCTGTGCTCAAAACCTTCTTGATAACATTTTCCACGTCCCAAGGAGCCAAAAACTGCCCCTTCTTGATATTTATGGGTTTCTTTGTCCTCGCTGCAGCCAATATTAAATCTGTCTGCCGCGACAAAAACGCGGGAATTTGGATTATGTCTAGCACCCCCGCAGCTTGAGTGATTTCCGAGCGGCAGTGTACATCGCTGATCACGGGCAGACCAAATTTCTTTTTCACCTTTTTTAAGATTTCCAGGCCTTTTGTTATTCCCGGACCACGATAGGAATCGATTGAACTGCGGTTTGCCTTGTCATAGCTGGATTTAAAGATCAAGGGCATTCTCATCTGGCGCGCGATCTTCTTTAACTCTTGTGCGCAACTCAGGCAAAATTCCTCAGATTCTATTACGCAGGGGCCAGCGATAAGGACTAAAGGCCCTTTGTTGCTCAATTTTACATCGCCGACTTTTATTTCCTTCATCATTCTAACCATTAGACTCCGACTCTGCGGTCACTTTTTTTGTCTGATCTTTTCCTTGACCAGTTCCAGGTCCTCGGGGGTATCGACTCCTACCGTCTCAAAGTTGGTTTCGATGACTTTGATCTGGTAGCCTCTTTCTAAGGCCCGAAGCTGCTCGAGCTTTTCCGCCTTTTCAAGTTCCCCCTTGGGTAAATTCCTAAAAGTGAATAAAAACTCTTTAGTGTAAGCGTAAAGGCCTATATGTTTAAAAAAGGACAAGGAGTCAAAATCAGTCTCTGAATCACGCACATGCGGTATTGGCGATCGTGAAAAATAAAGGGCAAAATTGTTTTTATCTTTGACCACTTTTACGATGTTAGGGTTATATAGCTCTTGCCTGTCTTTAATTTTATAGGCCAAGGTGGCTATGGGAATAGAAGCATTCTCCGATAAGCAGTTGACTAACTCGTCTATCATGGAAAAATGGATCAACGGCTCATCCCCTTGGATATTGACTACGATCTCCGCGTCGATAGGATTGGCTACTTCGGCAATCCTGTCAGTACCGGAAGCGTGGTCTTTTATCGTCATTACCGCCCTGCCGCCAAAATCCTGCACGGCCTTGAGGACCTTTTCGTCATCAACGGCAACGACCAAATCCTGCAGCGTCCCGGACTTCAGGGCCTCTTCATAAACATATTGGATCAACGGCCGGCCTAAAATATCGGCCAGGACCTTTCCCGGAAATCTGGTCGAATGGTATCTGGCTGGGATTACCCCAATCGCTTTCATCGGCTGAACCTTTCATTCAATTCTTCTTGCGTAGCAACCGCTACTCCGACCTTGCCAACAACGATTCCGGCCGCGTAATTGGAGATATGTGCTGCTTCCAGCATCGAGGCTCCACTGGCTAAAGCCACAGTAGCAGCAGCAATGACAGTATCTCCTGCCCCCGAAACATCATATACCTCTTGGGCCATAGTGGGGATATGTACCGACTGGCCGTTCTCTTCAAATAAACGCATCCCGTTTTCACCCAAGGTAACCAAAACAGCCTTGCTTTTTTGGTTGGCAAGCAAAGCCCTCCCGGCGACATCCAAATCCTTCTCTGACTTTATCTCTTCGCCGGTGGCCTTGGCCAACTCATGGTGGTTTGGGGTAATCAAAGTTATGTCCTGATAATATGAGAGGTGGTTGTCTTTGGGATCAACAGTTACTATCTTATCGTGTTTGTGTGCAAGAGCTATAACCTCTTGGATCAGCCTGGGGGCGATCAGGCCCTTTCCATAATCTTCTATCAGCAACGCATCAACGTCATTTATTTTTTCTTTGGCATAGGTTAATATTTGGGAAATCACATTGTCATCGACTTCATCGACCTTCTCCCGGTCAATACGCACCACTTGCTGATGATGAGCGATCACCCGGGTCTTTAAGGTGGTCGGCCTCTCGGCGTCTACAACAATGCCCTCCACATCGATGTTCTTGCGCCTCAGTTCTTCGGTAAGGATCCTGCCCCGTTCGTCAGCGCCGATTACGCCACAGATAAAAGCCTGAGCCCCTAACCCATGAATATTATTTGCCACATTTGAAGCCCCGCCAGGCATGAACGATTCCGAATTTACCCATACTACAGGCACCGGGGCTTCCGGAGATATGCGGTTTACCTTTCCCCAGATAAACTCATCCAAGATAAGATCACCAATTACAAGTATTTTAGCCCTATTAAAAGCCTTAATTACTCTCTTAAATGCCTCTTTATCATGCCCTTTCATACCCTTCTCCCGGTTCTGGTAACGTACAACAGAACAGATATTTTAGCACTTAAACATTCAACTGTCAATTGAATAAGTACGCAGGATTTTTCTGGCAGCGGATAAGACCTCTTCTTCGGAAATAGCCTTAAGGCAGGCAAAACCTCTCTGACAATTGTGCGCCAGACAAGGAACACACCCTAGATCCTTATGCAACACTATGTCGCCTTTGCCCTTAGGGCCCCAGCGGCATGGGCTCAGACCCGGCTGCCGGCGGCCAAAAATGGAAATTACCGGTGTGCCGACTGCTGCAGCAATATGAATCGGCCCGCTATCATTGGAAATAAACAAAGAACATCTTCTGAACAAACTAGCCAACTGGCTTACGGTAGTCTTACCGGCCAAATCCATAAAAGGGATATCCGAGAGTTTTATCAGCCTTCTGCCGATATCTACATCATCAGGCCCTGAGACTACGGCAATCTTTACCTTAAATTCTAAAGCAATTTTTTTTGCGATATTGGCAAACCTTTCGGTAGGCCAGACTTTCGAAGGGCAACTGGCAGACGGATGGATAGCGATAATTTTTTCGTTTTTTCTCCACCCTTTAGAACTTAGTAAGTCTTCAATGTATATTTCGCTGTCTTCTCTGATCGGCATGAACAAAGAGCAGTCCTCGGCTCCCTTGCCAAAAACCCGCAACAGGTCCAAGGTATATTCCAGCTCATGTTTCTTTCCTTCTTGTTTTTTATGCTCGATTTTTTCCGTCAATAAAAAGCCCAGTTTTTTATTAAAGCCGATCCTTCTTTTGATGCCTGCAATAAAAGCCATTAAATGGACGCGGTTGGTAGGATGTAGCATCAATGCCACGTCGAATTTCTTCTTTCTCAAACCCAAGGCAAAAAGCAGGCTCCTCCACAGGCTGCTTTCTTTCCCGTATTTATCGTAAATCAACACCTCGGAAAGATAGGGATTTCCTATAACTATATCTCGGGTATAAGGTCTAACTAACATCGTAATGTGGCTTTGGGGAAAACGCATCCTTAAACTCTTGATTACAGGAGTAGAAAGCAGCACGTCTCCTATTCTATCGGTACGCGTAACTAAGATCTTGCTAGGTTCTTGCATCTAATACCTCTTTGCAGGCTGCGAATACATCGTCAGCGCTTACTAATTTCATGCAATCGCGCGTACCTTTGGGGCATAAAGACTGCTCGCATGGAGAACACTTTAAATCCTTGCGGATGACCCTATCATATTTGCCTCCGGGGGCATATTTGCGATAGTCTGTAGGGCCGAATATCGAGACCACAGGGGTATTTACAGCCCAAGCTATATGCGTAGGAGCGGAATCATTGGAGACTACCAAGGCACATTTACTCAAAAGACAAGCCAATTCCCCTATGCTGGTTTTTCCGCAGAGGTTAATCAAAGCGGGGTTGATGTCTCTACCGATTTCCTCTGCAATAGGCGCATCTTGTTTATCCCCTACTAAAAGGATCTTCACGTCCAGCTCTTTGTAAAAAAGCTTGACCAGCTCGCGGTATCCCTGTTTTTCCCAGAGTTTCGTCATATTCCGGGCCCCGGGAGCCAAGGCAACAACGCATTGTCCTTTCTGTATCTGCCATTTACGCCACATCTTTTCAATATTACCTTGCTCGTCTTCACTAAATTTGAGAGATGGCCCCTTTATATAAGAAGTGTCTAATCCTAAGGCTTGCAGCTTCCAAAGATGCCTGTCTTTCATATGTACCAAACTTTTGGGAGCCTTGCCGAAAATCGAACTTCTATAACGCGCTCCTAAAAATATACTAAAAGCAGTATTGCGCAAATCTACAACCAAATCGTAATGTTCGTGCCTTAATCGGGTTATCAGGCCGATTTTATTCCTTAGCGATATACTTTTTTCGTAAACAATCTTTTTGTCGATGCGGGTGTCATTTTTAAACACGGCAAAGGCCCGGGGGCCGACTAAAACGGCCAGATGCTGGCCGGGAAAATAGTCCCGCAGCGCCTGGATTACAGCCGTAGTCAATACTGCATCACCTATATTGCTCAAGGTGATCACCAAAATCCGCCTGATTTTTTCCTTGTTCATCTTAATCATTTCTTTACGGCATTTACAATTTTTTTTGCAGCTTCAAACACATCGTCTACTTCGATGGCTTGCATGCACCTATTTTTGTCACAATCAAGCTCGTAACAAGGTGTCTGGCAGCCCACTTCTTTACGTATAACCACATAATCGCCCTGTCCGTAGGGGCCGGTAATTTGCGGATTAGTGGGGCCAAACAAGGCTATGGTCCTGGCCTTTTGGCTGACCGCAATATGCATCGGGCCGGAATCGTTAGAAACCACAATATTTGCCTTGGACATCAAAGCCGCTAATTGGCCCAGACTGGTCTTGCCGCAAAGCATAACCGGCTCCCTGCGCATAAGCGAGGCTATGTCTTTGGCCAACCTTAGGTCGCTTTCAGCCCCGCTGATTATTACCTTGCACCCAAACTCCTCGATCAGCCTATCGGCCAAAAGGGCAAAATTTTCCTTAGGCCAACGCTTGAGTTCCCAATTGCCTCCAGGATTAATCACCACAAAAAAGTCGTTATCCGACAGACCGTGCTCTTCCAGCATTGCATCAAGTGCTCTTTTGTCTTTTTCGCTCACAAAAAACTCATAATCCTTATTTTTCACCTTCATACCGCAAGACCTGGCGATATCAAGGAAATATTCTACTTTATGCATCTGTGTACTGGAAGGAATTATGCTCTTGGTAAGCAAGAACGCCCTTTTCTTTGTGAAATATCCTATTCTTTGGGGTATCCCCGCCAGATAACATAACAGGGTCCTTGTAAAGGAACGGTGCAGAAGAAAAACTAAATCAAAACCCTTCTTGCGTAATAACATTACCATTTTAAACTTGCCTAAAACACCTTTATGTCTTCCCTTTTCGTCATAGGTGATTATTTCATCTATGTGAGGATTGTTTTCTATGATGGGCCTGCATCTGGGCACTATAAACATAGCTATATGGCTTTGAGGGTGGTTCTCCCGCACTGCCCGGATAAAAGGAGTGGAAAAGAGCACATCACCTCTCCAGTTGACATTGACTATCAATATTCTCTTCATCTAGAGCTCTCAGCTCTCGGCTTTCAGCGTTCAGCTTACAGTTTTTTAGTTCTCAGTTCCCAGACTTCAACTCACTATGTGGATTTTTCACGCTTCGGAAAAGGTTATAGTATCCCGAAATCTTGGCCCAAAAAACAAAAATATTGGGGTCGCTATCAGTAATCTTGATACGTTTTAAAGCGTATAGGTCTTCATTCAGGTTATTTTTAATCAAACCGCGATTTGTAGAGCAGGCGGCCTTATAACCCGCTTGCTTGACTATGCCCTGGATTTCTTTCGTAAATCCCCCGATGGGATAGCAAAAGAAATCAACCGCCTTGCCTATATTTCTCTCCAGTTTTATTTTCGAAGAGCCAATCTCATGCTTTAAAACAGCCTCTGGTCTACCCGGTAAATATCCGCCCGACAAGGAATGACTGCCGATGGTAATAATGCCCGAGGAGACCATCTCGGCGATCTGAGAGTAGCTCAAATAACCTTCGCTGCCTATCACATCGACAATCACAAAGATAATCGCCGGTATATTATGTTTTTTGAGTATTGGGAAAGCGATTTTATAATTATCCTCGTATCCGTCATCAAAGGTTATCACCACGGTGTTGCGCGGCAGACAGCTGCCTTGTTTCTTCGCTTTCGCAAATTCATCTAAAGAAATAACGTTATATTTGTGCTTGGCTAAAAAGGCCATTTGTTTCTCAAAATTACTTGGCGATACACTTAGCGAAGAAACTTCTCCCCGCTTGTCTATTCGGTGATACATCAATATGGGCACAGTATATCTTGTAAAGGCATAGAAAGAAAAACCAGCCACGCAAACAACCAAGATTAAAACAAGCTTTGAGAATATATTTTTCATTTTGCCACCATCCTTTCATATACTTGCTCGATACCATCGACCATTTGGCTCAAATTAAAACTTTCCTCAACCTGGTGTTTTCCCTGTTGGCCGAATCTTTTTGCCAGCTCTTTGTCTCTTATCAATTTCAAGACCGCATCTGCTATACCTTGCGGTTCTTGCGGCCGGACCAAAAAGCCGTTTATGCCGTCTTTGACTAAAGTATAGACGCCGCCCACATCACTGGCCACGATAGGTAGGCCCATTGCCTGGGCCTCTATGATCGCCAGGCCCAGCCCCTCCAGCAGTGAGGGAAAGACAAAGACATCCATGCAAGAAAGAGGAATCGAGGTGTCGAATGTAGATGGGCTAAAACTTACGCTGCTCTCAATGCCCAACTCTTTGACCTGCGCCAATAGCCGTTCCTTTTCCGGACCATCTCCTACCAATAGCAATCTTGCCTTGGGTTCTTGTTCCAAAATCAATTTCATTGCCGAAATAAGATAGCACTGGCCTTTTATAGACGAAAGCCTGGCTATTGTGCCGATGACCACAGCGCCACCATCAAGGCCGAAGTCTTTCTTAAATCGGCCTTTTTGCTCCTGGTCAACTTTTTCCCGAGAAAACCTCTCTATCTCTACTCCATTATGTACCACTGAAACGCATTCCTTTTTTACTTTTAAATCGTTTACCAGATGTTCCCTTACTGCCTCGCTTATGGCTATACAATGTCTTCCCCAACAGGGAAATGCCTTTCTAAACGCGCGAGGTTTAAAAAAACCGTGGCAGGTGGTCACATAGGGAACTTTTGTCTTCTGCGACAAGAGCTGTGCCAGGACTTGGGTCACCCGGGTATGGGCATGCAACATATCAATCTTGTTCTCCAATACAATTTTTGTCAGCCGTGACAACACAGCCAGCAACTTGGGATTGACTTCTGATTTGGTCTTGACATTTATCTTTACATGTTCCACTGAGCACGATGCAAGAGAATCGGCCAATTCTCCACCCGAAGAAGCCACTAACACCCGATGGCCTTTGTTAGCCAATCCCTTGGCTAACAATAGGACATACATCCCGATACCGCCAAGATTAAGATGGGTCGTTAACAATAATATTTTCATGCTCGTGACTTTATTTTTTTAACGTGCCGCTGCCCTTTTTTGTTTTTGCCGTCTAAAAGTTGATTAACTGCTTTCAATACATCTTCGGCAGAAATCCCTTTCATGCAAAGGTGCTTCTGGCATCGCCTTTTATAGCAGGGGCTACATTCAAGCTCTTTGTAAATTAGCCTTTGTTTTTGATTTTTTAAAGCGTGCTTCTTTGGATCTGTGGGGCCAAACAATGCTACTACGGGAGTCTTTACGGCATAGGCTATATGCAACGGGGCGCTATCACAGGTTATATATACATCACAATGCTTTATCAGGCTGGCTAATTGCAAAATTGATGTCTCATTTACGGCATCGATTATATCGATATTTGCCGCGGCCTTTAACTCTTGGGCCAGGCCCTTATCCATCTTATCACCTGTAAGTAAGATCTGGATTTTTGCCGTGCTCAACCTGGTCAAGAATTCGAATAAGTTATCTTTTTCCCATTTTTTGCCTGGCCTATTGGCGCTCGCCCCCAGGTTTATGCCCACCAAATGTTTTCCGGGATCTCTATTGTTCTTGGTAAGAAAATCCTCTGCCCATGCTTGATCGTCTCTATTTATCCACAACTCCAGCTTTTCTTCAACAGACTCAATATTTAAAAGCTGCATCGTCCGGGCTTGATGCTCTATAGGCGAAATTGCCGTTTTTGTATCCTTTATCTTTTTATTTAAAAGGAAGCTGAGCTTGCCGTTGTCATAACCGTAGCGGCTGGCGCAACCACTCAAGTACGCCAAAAGATGGCTTTTTCGGCTATTTTGCAGATCGATGACTATATCGTAGTATTGCTTGCGTAAGTTTGCGGAAAAACGCCAGACGTCTATATAATTGTTTTTTTTGGGAGCGAATTCCAAGATCTCGTCGACATAAGGACAATCGCGCAATATAGAGGCATAAGCCTTCCCTGCCAATACAGTAATAGTGGCCTTGGGGAAACGGTTACGCAAAGCCTTAAGCGTCGGCCCGATCAAGATCAAGTCTCCCAAGGCACTTAGTTTTATCACTAGGATCCTTAGGTCGGCAAGGGCCTTTTCATATACATGGATCGTCTTTTCCGCCATCCGCCCAAGACTAAAGTTACGTTCTACTTTTTCACGGGCCGCCAAAGCGAATTTTTTTCTGGTCTGCGGTTCTCTATATAATTTTATTATTGCCTTGGCCAGCTCGCCGTGATCAGCCGGCGGCACTAAAATTCCATCGACACCGTCTTCAACGATGTCGACTATCCCTCCTACTTTGCTGGCAATAACCGGGACACCGCAGGCGCCGGCTTCAATAAGTACCCTGCCAAATGCCTCTTGTGTTATCGTGGGTAATACTAACAAGTCTATTGAAGATAGGAATTTGGGCACATCTCTTACCTCGCCCACAAAATCCACATACGGCCCTATACTCAGCCTCCTGATCAAAATCTTTAGTTCTTCTCTATATTTTTCCTTGCCTGGAGAAGGCCCTCCGGCTATCAATACCTTGACCTTTGGCAATTCCCTGATTATCTTAGGCAAAGACTTTAATAAATAGACATGCCCTTTGATCGGCGTAAGTCTACTGACAATGCCGATTGTGAAAACTTCCGACTTGGGTTTCTCGGGCACAGCATGCTTAAAAAACCTAAATTCTTCCAAGTCGACCCCCCTGGGGATAAAGCTAATCCGCTTCCCGGGTACAGCAAAATCCTTCTGCATGTGCTCGGCGATCACTTTACTCGAGACAATTATCGCTTTTCCCCACCCCATTACACGGCTGAAGAGATGTGTATTGTAATATCCATGGCAGGTAGTAATAAATGCTGTGCCTCTGCTGCGGGCAGCCAAGAACCCGATAATAGCAGGGACCCTGGAGCGGGCATGCACCACATCTACCTTCTCATCATCTATGATCTTGGCCACTTTAGGGACGTTTTGCAATATTGAAAAAAGGCTTTTTTTATGCACGGGCAGCTGAAAATGCTTAACTTGCGCCTCCCGCAGGTCTTTTACTAAATTGCCTCCGTTGGAGACAACCAAAGCCTGATGATTGCGCTGGACTAGCTCTTTGGCCAAATCGACACAGCCCCTTTCCACGCCACCCATATTTAACTCAGGTAAAATCTGCAGTACTTTCATAATATCTTCTCTAAAGCCTGAGAAAGTAAATCTCTGTCTTCGACTTTCTGCTTCGCGGGTCTATTCTTCCATATCCGTTCAATTTCCGAGTTTATATCTTCCGGCTGGACAATTTGTACCAGCCCCTTTTGTTGCAAGTTTTCCAAAAACCGCTCCTGCTTAGTCGTCTTTTTTACTTTTTTCTGCGGCATAAAAACCAATACATATTTTTCCGCGCTGATTGCCTCCGATACCATGGAAGTGCTCTCTCCGGATACCAAGACAATATCGCTTAATCCCAGAATCCCTCCCAAGGCCTCGGGATAATTTTTTTCGTTAGCTATGACCAGCAACTTGCAGCCGAAGTAATTTGCCAGATTGTCTTTAACGAGTTTCTCGATATCTTTTTTGGTCCTCCTTGATGTAGTTACCAAAATCTGAGCGTTTATATTTTGGGCCGAGATCTTTAACTGGGAAACAATTTTTTCTACTTCCTTGACGCCCATAGCATAGGTGGGCGTATCCCCCCCGATTAAAAAAGCCACATTTGGTCCGGCTATCGGAATTCTCGCATCCCCAAGGCTAAATCTCTTTTTTAGGCTCTCCACCTGCTCATCTACATATTGGCGATCGATCAAATTGGGGGTTATCAAAGTCGAAAAGACGTTTTTTCCGGGTTTTACCTTGTCATGTTCTGGCACAATGACCAAATCGAACTTTTTAAACCCGGGAATAGCCGGACGCATAAGATGGATCCTGCGAGAATTATTCCGATATGAAAGGATTAGATTTACCGCGGATAAAGAAGACCCCGCGGATACAATTATATCTCCGCGAGTCTCGAGAAGCTCCCTGCAGCTTTTGCCGTTTAAGCAAAAACGCAAGCAACCCATGCAGTTTCTGCAGGCAGAGCCGGAAAAAAAGGAACATAACGTCAATAGCCAACGCAAGGGAAAGCTTTTATATGAAACATCTACGATCTTTGTACGCACCTCTCCAAAACTTTTACCCTCTTTGGAAATTATGGATTCTATAATCCTTGCTATTGCCTTTGATTGATTGAGGTGGCCGGCTTTGCCATCGTTTAAGACCAAAATATTGTAATAATAGCTCTTCTTTGTGCCCTTTTGGACATAATTATAAAAGCTATCTTCTCCTTTTATAAACCTAAATGAGACTCCCAGGGCTATTACCTTTAACCACACCCTTTGCGATTTTAAAAGCGGAAGGAGTTTGGGCACATCCTTTTCGGTTGTCAACAAAAGCTCAATTTTTTGCTGTAGGCATTTTTTTTCTATATCCTCTAGGTCTGCCCTTGTGTATAAATGGTGGTCGGGAAAAAAGAATGTCAGGCCAGGCGTAATCCCCATTCTCTCTAAAGTCTTTTCCAGGGACTGAGGGTTGCCAATACTTGCTAAAACGGCAATGCCTTGTTTTTTTATCCCGGAGAGCTCATGGTTTTGATTAGTCAAAATATCGCGTAGGTAGCAAGGGCTATGCTCGGCTTCAAAAATAGGCGCTTGACAATTGTAGGTACGTAGCGTCTTTTTGAGGCCCTCTATATTCCCTCTTGCCGCATCCGCATGCGTTAAAACAAAAACATCTGCGCGGCTTAGTGAGGATAAAGGCTCCCTAAGCATGCCTCTGGGGATCAGCCTTTTATTGCCCAAACCGGAAATGCAGTCTATTAAGACAATGTCCAGGTCGCGCCCCAGGCGCCAATGTTGAAATCCGTCATCCAATATCAAGACATCTACGCCGTAATGTTTTTGCGCTTCCTGAGCACTCTTTAGTCTGTTTTTGCCGGTTATGACTGGGGCTTCCTTGAGTTTACTTCTGAGCATTTCTACTTCGTCTTGGCCATACCCGCGAATCAACACACCCGGATTGCTGCCCTGGAGTTTGAAATATTCTGCCAAGGCCAACACCAATGGCGTTTTCCCGGTACCCCCCCAGGTAATATTGCCGACACTGACCACACGGCACTTTTGTCTCTGACAGGGCAAGATTTTTAAACGGTATAACAACAAAGTCAATCTAACAAATATCGAGTAGATAAAAGAAAGTATCGACAGAAAAAAGGAAAAAAATGAAGACAATACCCCTTTTTCCTTGCCTTGCACAAGACTGATATAATATCTCCTTAGCGTTAGGCCTATTCTTCCCACCGTTATATCTCACCGGCCTTATAAAGGCTGAATTTAGTGCAAATCGGGCCCAATATTTCGTAAAACACGGTCGTAGCCACTATTGTGCTAAAAATGACATCGCCTAATTCCGGGAATTCTGCCTTGGCTACTAAAGCTACGCCCAAAGCCACGCCTGCCTGGGGCATAAGCGCCAGGCCCATGAATTTTTTCATCCTTGTCGGTAAACCGGCTATCACTCCGGCCAAATATGCTCCTAGTGCCTTTCCAATTGAGCGGAATAAAATGTAAAATAACCCCAGCAGGCCTAATGTCTTAAGCAGCGGCACCTGCAGATTAGCTCCCGCTAATACAAAAAACAGAAGGTAGAGCGGTGAGTCGATATGCCGTAATGAATCAAAAAATTTAAAACTTACATCATGCATGTTTACTAAGACCGCGGCAAGAAACATATTTGCCAATAACACCGAGAAGTTGAAATAAATAGAAATCCCTGTATTAAGGAAAATGAAACCTAGCGTGTAAATCAGCAGGTCCGATGGGGTATTGACAAAGCGGGAGAGGAAGGACAATATCAGCGCTAAGCTGCCTCCTAAAAGAAAGGCGAGCAGGATCTCCAGTATAGAGCGAGTTACCGCCTTGCACAGGAAAACGTTGCTGGGTTCATGAAAGGCGAAAGATTTGGCCACCGCAAAAGAGACGGCGAATATAATCAGACACCAAGCGTCGTCAATGGCCACCACACCCAGAAGCGTGTCGGTGAAAGAGCCCCGGGCCTTATACTCCTTGACTACCATCATGGTCGCCGCGGGTGCTGTTGCCGATGAGATCGCTCCGAATAGCAAGGCTATAAAAAACGGCTGGGAGCCAAAAGTCACCAGTCCCACGGTTACCAAAATCCATGGGGTCAAGGCCGCCAATATTGAAATCCAGATAATCGGGCTGCCGATTTTTTTAAACCTGCTTAGCGAAAAGTTCTGTCCGATACTAAAAGCGATAAGGCCTAAGACCATATTGGAGATCAGGCCGGAAGCGTTTATAATAGATTCGCTTACCAGATTGAAAGCCGAAGGACCTATGACCACGCCCAAAATCAGGTAAGCAGTGACTACCGGGGCCTTTAGTCGACGGATTAGTTTTCCCGCAAAAAGGCCGGCTAGGAGAATAAAGCCCAAACTCAATATTGTCACTGGATAACCCCTCTTTCACGGAAGACAGCCAAGATAATATCAAAGACACTGATTATTCCTACAAGCTTGCCTTCCTCAACTACAGGAAGGTGGGATGTGCTGTGTAATTTCATTTGTGAGCGCGCCTGATTGATATCTTTTTCCGGGTCGATGGTGGCAAAATGTGTATTGACTATGTCATCGACCACAACCAAAATCCCTATTTCGCTGGATATATCCGTTGATAAGAAATCTTCTTCCCTGTTGTCCATCTCTAAAAAAGGGATGGTCCTGAGCATTTGAGCCAATTCAGTGCTATAGGGCTGGAAGACCTTTAGGACGTCCTCGAAATTTACTATGCCCACTAAAGAGCCGTCATTCTCGATTACGGGAAGGGTGTGAAAATTATACTTTTGAAAGGTTGCGATCAGCTGGCTTAAGGTGGTCGAGCGTTTTACCGCCACCACTTTTTTGGTCATGCAATCTCTCACCTTCATTAACAACCCCCTTTATTAATTCGCTGTTTCTGAGAGTAGCGCCTCTGTTGGTCGTGACCAACTTTCGGGCCAGAGTTCCCAGATTTTTTGAAAATTCCGGTTCTGACAAAAGCCTGTCGCAGATTTGCCCTAGCTCTGCAGCTTCTTTTATCATTACTGCTGCCTTATGATTTAAAAAGATGCTGGCAATATTGGAAAAATTAAACATGTGCGGTCCGAAAATTATCGCTTTGCCATGTATTGCGGGCTCGATGGGGTTTTGGCCGCCGTGTGCGATGAGGCTCCCGCCGATAAATACAAAATCCGCCAGGGCATACAAGGCTTTTAATTGGCCTATTGTATCTAGAACAAGAATCCGCCGTTGGTGGTTTGTGGTTCGTGGTTCGTCTTTTATTTGGCTGACTCTTTGGGGCTTAAAGCCAAATCTAAAGATCAAATTTTCTATCTCCTTCGTTCGTTCAATATGTCTGGGGGCGAGCAACAATCTCAAATTTGCATGTTTTTTCAATAATTTTTTATAGGCGTTTAGGATCATCTCCTCTTCGCCGCGATGCGTGCTCCCTGCGACAAAAAGTTTCTCTCCCGCATCCAATCCTAAAGCTGATGGCTGATAGCTGACAGCTGACAGCTCCAAATCAAACTTCATGTTTCCCGTAACCCTGACTTTGCTCGCTTCTGCCCCCAATTCAACGATTCTTTTTGCGTCATCTTCTGTCTGCATGCAGAATAAACTGAGCTTACGTAAGGTAGATCTAATAAAGCCGGATATAAGCTTATAGCCCTTAAATGAACGCGTTGAAATCCTCCCGTTCACCAGGATTATGGGGATTTCACGCTTATTAAGCTGGCTGATCAAGTTTGGCCAGATTTCAGTCTCAGTGATGATGTACATGCTTGGTCTTACGATGGAAATTATCTTTTTGATCACAAAATCGATGTCTAAAGGAGAATAGATGACGGCATCGTCGCCCTCGGCCAGCTTATTGACTATTTTGTTGCCGGTCTGTGTAACTGTGGAAAAGACTATCCTGCGTTCGGGAAACTCATGCCGCAATTTTTTCACTAAACCGGCAGCAGCGGCAGCCTCGCCAACGCTTACTGTGTGCAACCAAATAGTTTTTTTTCCTTGTAATCTATTTAACGTCTTCTCGGGAAATAGCCCCAGACGCATTAGAAATCCTTTATGCCACTTTCCCCGCAGCAAAAAAACGGGAAAATAGAAAAAGAAAAATAAAACATACAGGGAACTATAAATCAATCGCATAGACCGACCGCACCTCTACATCAGCCGTTTTAGGCCCTGGGGTGAGCTTTATTATAAACTGATTTTAAGTGTTCTGTAGTTATATGGGTATAAATCTGAGTAGTAGAAAGGCTTGCGTGTCCTAAGAGCTCCTGGACACTTCTTAAATCCGCTCCTTTATCCAATAAATGCGTGGCAAAGGAATGCCTGAGGGTGTGAGGAGATACTTTCTCTTTCAAAGACGCTATCCGGATATATTTAGAGATCAAGTTCTGGACCCCGCGGTCAGTAAGCCTGCGCTTGTTTTTATTTAAAAACAAGGCCCTGCTGTCCTTTTTGGGCTCTGGTTCTTTCTCCAGATAATCCCTTATTGCCCTGAGAGCCCTATCTCCTATTGGCACCAATCGTTCTTTTCTGCCTTTTCCATACACCCTGACCATACCAGAAATAAAATCTACCTTTCCTATGCTT
This sequence comes from Candidatus Omnitrophota bacterium, assembly GCA_016939375.1. Lineage (GTDB taxonomy): Bacteria > Omnitrophota > Gorgyraeia > JAFGHF01 > JAFGHF01 > JAFGHF01. The sequence goes on from JAFGHF010000072.1 coordinate 43,580, forward strand.
AAACCCACCAATTCGCTCACGCGCATGCCTGTGCTGTATAAAGCTTCGAGTATCGCCCGGTCCCTCAATCCCAAGGCGGTCTTTTTATCCGGGGCTTCGATAAGAGTGGCTACCTTTTCTACGTCTAAAAAAATGGGCAGTTTTTTATCCATTTTTGGGGAAGAAACGCCTGTTACCGGATTATATTTCAGATGACCTTCGCGTACCAAAAACTTAAAAAAGGAACGATATGTAGAAAGTTTTCTGGCAACCGTACGCTTTTGTATATTCCTGCTTTTCAAATCGGCCAGATATTTACGTATGTCCAAACGGTCAATTTTTAAGGCATCTTTATCTTTTAAAAAAGTAAACAACTGTTGTAGGTCGATACGGTAATTAAGCAAAGTATGGGGCGAGACATTTTTTTCTATCTCCAGATACGTAAAAAATTTCTCGGTATACCTGTTCATTTTAAGGCAGCTTATTGGTGATGTATTTGCATTTGGGATACTTTGAACAGCCATAAAACACCCGACCCCTGCGGGAGCGGCGCTCAACCAACCAGCCATCACAATCTTTTTCCGGACAACGGACCTCGGTGGTAATACTGCGCGCGCTTTTACATTTGGGAAACCCCGAACAGCTTAAGAAACGTCCATGCCTTCCCCATTTGATGACCATAGGCTTGCCACAGAGCTCACAGACTTCATTAGTGGGGATGACTTCTTTTTTGACTTTCTTTTGGGCCACCGAAAGCTCTTCGATAAAGGGGGCGTAAAACAGTTTTACGACTTCCACCCATTCTTGTTTGCCTTCCTCGACCTCATCCAGTTCCCCCTCAAGTTTAGCCGTGAATTCCACATCGACAATCTTTGAAAAGAATTTGGTCAATAAATCGTTCACCGTAAAGCCTAGTTCCGTGGGAAAAAGATATCCTTTATCCCTGCGCACATAATCACGGGCGATTATAGTCTGCATAATGGGGGCGTATGTGCTTGGCCTGCCGATGCCTTTTTCCTCCAAGGCCTTGACTAAAGTAGCGTCTGAATATCGTGCCGGCGGTTGTGTAAAATGCTGCCCGGAATCCAGTTTTATCAAATCCAGCTCTTCCCCCTTGTGCACTTCGGGCATATATTGTTTTTCTTCGTCTTTTTTCGAATTTAGGGCTTTCAAGAACCCCGCAAACTTGATAGTTGAGCCTACTGTTTTAAACACAAATACCCCGGCATTGATTAAAATCGAGGTCACCGCATAAATGGCCGGCTTCATCTGGCTGGATAAAAATTTATCCCATATCAAGCTATATAACTTGTATTGGTCGGGGCTCAAATATTCTTTGAGAGTATCCGGGGCCCTGAGCGGTAAAGTGGGGCGAATTGCTTCGTGGGCTTCCTGCGCTGACTTCTTTGACTTATATTTTGGCGGCTTCGGAGGAAGATAATCATCTCCGTATTCAGCGCAGATATAGTCTCTGGCCGCTTTTTGGGCTACGGTCGAGACTCTCACCGAATCGGTACGCATATATGTGATAAGCCCCACACTCTCTTCTTTACCTATCTCCAAGCCCTCATATAGCTGTTGGGCTATTCGCATGGTCCTGCTGGCGGAAAAATGTAATTGATTGAAGGCGTCTTGCTGAAGTTTGCTGGTCGTATGAGGAGCCTGGGGATTGCGCCTTTTCTCCTTTCTCTGGATATCGGAGACAATAAACTTTTCCTTACCTGCCTGCATTAAAATTTTATCGGCTTGCTCTTTGGTCTTAATAGTCGGCTTTTTTGTGCCAATCTTATCGAGCTTAGCCAAAAACGTCTTTTCTTCATCCTGCTTCTTAAGCAGTGCCTCTATCTCCCAATATTCTTCGGGGACAAAAAGCCCTATTTCTCTTTCTCTCTCGACAATAATCCTCACCGCTACCGATTGGACTCTGCCGGCGGAGAGCCCCCGGCTGATCTTTCTCCACAAAAGCGGGCTTAGGCTATATCCGACTAACCTATCTAAGATTCTGCGGGCCTGCTGGGCTTCGACCTTATGGATATCTATCGACCCGGGATGGGCAAACGCCTCTTTTACCGCCTGTTCAGTTATTTCATGTACAATAACTCTGAAAATTTTTGCCTTGGTGACCAAATTTTGTTTGATATGCCAGCAGATAGCCTCACCTTCTCTGTCCGGGTCGGCAGCCAAATAGACATTTTTCATCTTCTTGGCGTCTTTCTTGATCTGTGTAAGTATTTTTTTGCGTTCGGGGATAACCACGTAATCAGCAGTAAAACCGTTTTCAACATTTACGCCCATTTTAGTCTTGGGCAAATCCATAATATGGCCGCCTGATGCCTGGACCACGAAATCAGAACCCAAAAATTTATTGATCGTCTTTGCCTTGGCTGGCGATTCGACTATAACTAATGATTTTGGCATATATGCTTTCCTTTTTTTGGTTTTTGAGTGTTGACGGCGTTTGAGCTATTATTGGTACCGGTTTTCTTAAGGTCTAGAATGCCTGCACAAAACAGGTGCTCAAGGCCTTGGCTTGTTTATGTGCGTATAAATTGCTTTCCGGGAAGCTCCTTGATCAATCCCTTGTGTTCTAAGCGCAGCAGACAATTCAACAACTTACCATGCGAAAAGATTACCTTTTCCATAATATCGTCTATATATGATGGCTCTTTGGTTATATTGTCATAAATCTGTTTTTCTTCTTCTGAAAGGCCGGGTAAGGGCAATGCCTCTTGCTTTTTTACGTCCTGATAAATCCTCAAGGATTCTATTTCTTCTATTATATCTTCCACCGACTCTACCAACTTAGCTCCATCTTTGATTAAACTGTGCGTTCCTTGAGATGTAAGAGAGCCGATTTTCCCTGGGATAGCGAATACTTCCCTTCCCTGTTCCAGAGCAAAGTTGGCCGTAATAAGTGCCCCGCTTCTTTTGGCCGCCTCGATTACGACTATGCCTAAAGACATACCGCTGATAATGCGGTTCCGCCGAGGAAAATTCTGTTTAAACGGAGGCGTTCCCAGAGGAAATTCTGAAATGACTGCGCCGTTGCGCGCAACATCCTCCGCCAGCTTGCTATTTTCAGGAGGGTAAATTACGTCGACGCCGCTGCCTAATACAGCTATAGTCCTGCCACCGGCCTTCAGCGCACCGCGATGAGCTGCACTGTCAACCCCCCTGGCCAAGCCACTAACTATTGTAATGCCTTTCGCCGCTAGGTGAAAGGCCAGGTTTTCGGCATTATGTTGTCCGTAATAAGTTGCCCGCCGTGATCCGACGACTGCAATAGCAATACTGTCTTCCTTGAGCAGAGAACCTTTTATATTAAGACTAGCTGGCGGATCGAATATGTATTTTAGGTTGATTGGATACTCTTCATCCGCAAAATTAAGGATTTTTATGGGGCTCTTTTTCTCTACAGTTTTCATCAACGCCTTGTTTGATTTTTTCAGCAACCTGTTCTATTGTCATTTCAGACGTATCAATGGTAAAGTCTGCTTTAGCGTAAAAGGGTGCCCTCTCTTGCAATAACGACTCTACCTTTTGCCTAGGGTCCTTCACGTTTAACAAGGGACGGTGGCGGTATCTTTTGGTTCTCTCTAAAATGGTATTTACATCGGCGCTAAGACAGACTATCTTGCCGTTCCTTTTTAAATTCTGGATGTTCTCTTCATCTAATACAACCCCTCCGCCAGCGTCAATTACAAACCTGTCCAGCTCCGAAACCTTTTTCACTATTTCCTTTTCTACACTACGAAAATACGGTTCGCCGTTTTTCTTAAATATATCATTAATCGAACGGCGTTCCTTATCTTCGATGACCTCGTCAGTAGAAATATATTTTATTCCCATCTCCTTGGCCAGGAGCCTGCCTACTGCGGTCTTTCCTGTGCCCATGAAACCGACTAATACTATATTCATCAGAATGCCCTGATCTGCCTTAAATATCCCTGATAGTTTCTCTTAAGTTCTTGCAACGAATCGCCTGCGAATTTCTCGATTAAGGCCTGGGCAATGCAAAAACAGGCCATTGCCCGGGCGACTACTCCCGCCGCCGGTACTGCGCATACATCAGCCCTTTCCACGCTAGCCTTCGTCTTGCGCTTACTTTTTATATTTATGCTTGGAAGGGGCTGCCTTAAAGTCGCTATCGGCTTCATCGCACAGCGTAAAACCAATGGCTCGCCGTTGGTCATACCGCCCTCTAAGCCTCCGGCATTATTAGAGTTTCTGAAGAATCCCTTTTCCCGGGAATAGAATATGCTATCATGGATCTCCGAGCCCCGCTGGCATGCCCCTGAAAAGCCTGCTCCGATCTCCACTCCTTTAATTGCCGGTATCGACATCAGCGCGGCCGCAAGCTTAGCATCAAGACGCCTATCCCATTGAGCATAACTTCCCAGGCCAGAGGGTATATTTTTGACAATAATCTCGAAGGTGCCTCCTAAAGAATCACCCTCGGTCTTGGCCTTGTCTATTTCTGCCATCATTTTCGCCTGGGCTTTCTTGTCAGCACAGCTTAAAGGCGATCTTTCAGCTGCCCTGTCAATCTGATTAAAAGACATCCCTTCCGTATGAGCACAGACCTTGCCGATACTGATCACATGATTTAGTGAGGCGATATTGAACTCGCCCAAAAATATCCTGCAGATCGCGCCTATAGCAACACGCATCGCTGTCTCTCTTGCGCTGGCCCTTTCTAATACGTCTCTCATATCCTTAGTATTAAGTTTCAAAGCACCGCTTAAATCAGCATGTCCGGGCCTGGGGCAGATGATTGCGGGCAAAACGTTTATCTTAAAGTCCCTATTTTTAATTAATAAAGCTAAGGGAGAACCTATGGTCTTGCCTTTTCTTAACCCTGAGAGGATGTTGATCTTGTCTTTTTCAATCTTCATCCTGGCGCCTCGGCCATACCCCTTCTGTCTACTGGCCAGATCTTGATCGATAAGCTGCTTATTGATTTTCAGACCAGCTGGCAGACCATCCAAAATCCCAATAAGGGACGCTCCATGCGATTCACCTGCTGTTAAAAACCTAAGCATCGTCTATCTCCTTTTTTAATTAGTGAAGCCTCCTGTAAACATATTTGGAAATTCTAACCCTGCTTCTTTCATCTATCTCGGTCAACTCTACACCGGCATAGTAATATTCTTTCTTTTTCTCGACGTTAGTCTCTTCCGTCTCTTTGCATTTTTTGATCCAGACTATTTTTCCCTTGGCCGGCACTGCCTGGGAATCACCAGGCAAAAATAACTCTACCTCTACATTCGTGCCTACATCTAGCTTACGGTCCACAATCAGACGTACGCCTATCCCGCTTACGTCAAAGGCCGAGCACTTTCCCTCAATTTTTATGCCTTTGTAATCCACCAGCACCAATCCGTTAGAACGAACATATCTTCTTTTCTCTTCCATATAGACCACCTCTCTAAACTAAATTAAAAAAAGCCATTTTATGATCTTTTCACCCCAAAACACGGATATCAAAGCGGCTAAGGATAAGAAGGGGCCGTAAGGGATAAAACTTTCGCCTTTCTTAATCTTCAAAATAATGCCGAATATAGCGCCAAAAAAAGGTGCCAGGAAGAAAGTCAAAAGCACTAACTTCCACCCTATGAATGTCCCCAGCATTGCCATCAACTTTACGTCTCCTCCACCCATACTTTCTTTTTTAAATATCGCGTCCCCGATAATCCCTGTAATATAAATACTGCCGCCTCCGGCCAATAGTCCTAAAAAGGATAAGCCCAGAGATGTCAATCTAGAGGCGCTGCTGTGCAATTGAGGGAAAATTACACTCACGATAAGCCCTATGACTATTCCCCAGAGGCTTATCTCGTCAGGTATCTCCCTTATCGCTATATCTATGAAGCTAGCGACAATTAGGCTTGAGCTTACCGCTGCGAAAATCCAAAACCGCAAGGAGATGCCAAAGTATAGGTATAAGGATAAAAATATACTGGCGCTGATCAGCTCTACGATGAAATACCGCCATGAAATCCTCTGACCACAATGCCTACAGCGGCCCCTTAAGAACACAAAACTCAAAAAGGGAATATTGTCATACCAGTTTATCCTGTGCTGACAGCCAGGACAATGTGAAGGTGGTTTGACGATCGATTCTTTGCGGGGCATCCTATATATGCATACATTAAGAAAACTCCCTATTGTTGCCCCAAAAACAAATATAAATATCTTAAGTATTATTTCTTCCATTATGTCTTAGTAAGAACCTCTCTTAACGCCTCTTCCATCACATCTATTGGAGGGTCTGCTTCCAGCCAAATCCTAAATGCCAATACACCCTGATATAAAAGCATGCCCAAGCCGTTAAAGACTCCGGCACAGCCACGCGCCTTGGCCTCTATTAAAAGGGGCGTCTGCGCGGGATTATAGACAAGGTCGTATACTACCATCTTCTTCTGCAAGAGCGTAGGGTCAAAGACTAAATGGTCGGACTTGCTCATCCCGATCGGAGTTGCATTTATCAAAAGGTCTGGCTCTCCACTAAGCAGATCATTGGCATCTTTTGCCTCCTTTAAAAGACATTGGGGGCAAATAATCTTTAGCCTTTCAATCAATTCCTTTGTCTTTTGGCTATCAATATCAAATATAGAAATGGTTTTGGCTTTAGACTTCGCCAATATTGCCGTCAGGGCCTTGGCTGCCCCGCCAGCACCTAAGACTGCCGCAGCCTTTCCTTTAGGATCGAAACCCACAGCCTCTTTGAGATGGGTTATAAACCCCCGGCCATCTGTATTGAATCCGGTGCTTTCACCGCCTGCGTCAATTTTTACTGTATTTACTGCGCCTATGAGGTCTGCCTCCTCATCTATGTGGTCTAAAAATTGAATCACCTTTTCCTTGTACGGAATTGTCACGTTCAGGCCAGAGACACCTTGTTTCAATTTATTTTTAAGTTCTACTTCCAGTTTTTGCGGTTGAATTTCAAAAAGCTCATATCGGGCATCTATGCCCAATGCCTGAAAAGCGGCATTATGCATTATTGCCGAATAGCTATGTTTGACCGGAAAACCTATTAACCCGAATATTTTCATTTATCTCGATTTTAGAACGAAGGGCGAGTTTCTCTCGCCCTACCTGGTGTTTGCTCAATAAACTTAAATTATCAATCTACTTTCTGTAAAGCAGTTTATTTACCGCATCCAGATAAGCGCACGCTGAAGCTTCAATAATGTCTGTCCTGGATGAATGCCCGGAGATCTCCTTTCCTTTCGCGCGTACAAGCAGACGTACTTCTCCCAGCGCATCTTTTCCTCTGGTCACAGCCTGAATTGAATAGTCCAGTAGCTTACCCTTGATCCCGGTGATCTTATCGATGGCTTTGTAACAGGCGTCTACCGGTCCGTCTCCGGAAGATGTCTTTGTCGTCCTTTTTCCTCTGGACTTGAGGGTGACTGTAGCCTGAGGCGTAATTTTATTACCGCTTATTACTTTCAAGTTGACCAACTGCCAAATCTTAGGAATGAGGGATATCTCCTCTTCCACGATAGCGATCAAATCGTCATCAAAGACTTCCTTTTTCTTATCCGCCAGCTTTTTAAAACGCTCAAAAAACAGTGTATTAATCTGGGAAGGGGTTAAGTGAAAACCGAGTTTTTTTAAACGTTCAGAAAAGGCATGGCGGCCAGAGTGCTTTCCTAAAACCAAACCCCCTGTCATCTCCAGGCCTATATCTTTGGGCCTGATGATCTCATAGGTGGTCCTTCTTTTTAAGATACCGTCTTGGTGGATCCCTGCCTCATGGCGGAATGCATTCTGTCCGACAATGGCCTTATTGGGCTGAACCATGATCCCTGTAAGCTTGCTCACCAGTCTAGAGGTTTTATAGATCTCTTCCGTCTTGATGCCGGTAGTTTTGTTTAGAAAGTCCTTCCTGGTCTTCAGGGCCATCACGATTTCTTCCATTGAAGCATTACCCGCACGTTCGCCAAGGCCGTTTACAGTACACTCTACCTGTCCCGCTCCGCTAGCCACTGCCGCCAAGGAATTGGCCACGCCTAATCCCAGGTCGTTATGGCAGTGCACGCTCAATACCGCTTTATCGATATTGGCGACATTTTCTCTGATATCTCTGATCAACCGTCCGAATTCCTCAGGGATAGCATACCCCACAGTATCAGGGATATTAATGGTTTTGGCCCCGGCCTTAATGGCCGTTTCTACAACTCGATAAATAAATTCTTTCTCCGAACGCGAGGCATCTTCGGGAGAGAACTCCACATCGCTGCTAAATCTTCTGGCATATTTTACCGAATCGAATGTCTCACGCAGGATTTCTTCTTTTGCCTTTTTTAACTTATAGCGCATGTGTATTTTCGAAGTAGCCAAAAATACATGGATCCGTTTTCTGCGGGCCGAACTGAGTGCGCGATGAGCTGCGTCGATATCCTTTTTGATAGCCCGGGCCAAGGCGCAAATTATGGGCCTTCTCACGCTTTTGGCCACTAATTTCACGGCTGCAAAATCACCGGGAGAAGAAATGGGAAAACCGGCTTCAATGACATCTACGCCCAGGCTAGAAAGTTGTCTGGCGATCTCGATCTTCTTTTGCGTATCCAGACTGGCTCCGGGGGACTGCTCCCCATCACGCAGCGTTGTATCAAAAATAACCACTTTCTCCATATTATTCTATTCTTTCATCCAAGGCATCATTTCGCGCAGGCGCCGGCCTACCTCTTCGATCTGATGTCCAGCTTCCTGTTGGCGCAACTGGTTAAATTTAGGTCGCCCTGCCTCATTTTCCTTTATCCATTCACGGGCAAACTTCCCCGATCTCACGTCTTTAAGCAATTTTTTCATCTTCTTGCGCGTCTGCTGATTGATGACCACTTTACCCCTGGTCATATCGCCATACTCCGCGGTATCAGAAACACGCTTGCGCATCCCTTGAATGCCATATCGATAAATCAAGTCGGTGATTAACTTCAGTTCATGTAGACATTCAAAATAGGCTATTTCCGGTTGATAGCCGGCCTCTACCAATGTATCAAAAGCCGCTTTGACCAATTCCGTCGCCCCTCCGCAAAGTACGGCCTGTTCTCCAAAAAGGTCTGTTTCTGTCTCTTCATCAAAGGTCGTCTCGATTACCCCCGCTCGAGTTGCACCGATGCCCTTGGCATAGGCCAGGCCCAATTGCTTGGCCTCTCCTGAGGCATCTTGAAAAACTGCCAAAAGTGATGGTACGCCCTTACCCTCTTCATACATCTTTCGCACCAAAGCACCGGGCCCCTTGGGGGCTACCATGAACACGTCTACTTTTTTTGGCGGCTTTATCTGTTTAAAACGGATATTGAATCCGTGAGAAAAGACCAAGGCCTTGCCTTTTTTCAAATTCTTTTTGATCGATTCGTTATAAACCTTCTTTTGGACATGGTCCTGTGTCAAAATCTGTATAATATCTGCCGCGGCCGCAGCCTCATCACAGGAAACTGGGCTAAAGCCGTCTTTTTGAGCCTGCTCATAGTTAGGAGTTCCTTCTAATTCAGAGACGATAACGTTCAAACCAGAATCCCGCAGATTTAATCCCTGCCCTCTGCCTTGAATTCCATAACCTATGATCGCGATCTTTTTGTCTTTGATTACATCCAGGTTTGCGTCTTGATCATAATATATTTTAGCCATTATTATAAACCTCCTGTTTTTTAGTGTCTGCTCATAGCAATGCGACCAGTGCGGACTATTTCTTTGATCTCAAAAGGCTTCAGAAGTTCGAGCAGTGTGTGAATTTTGTTCTGGTCGCCAACTACCTCTAGCGTCAAGTCTTTTGTCGCTGCTTCGTCTATCTTCGCCTCCAGGGTCTGTGCGATTTCTAAAATCTGGGGCCTGGTCTTGGGATTCACCGCTACTTTCACCAACACCAATTCACGGTCAATAAAATTTTCGCCGGTTAAATCCTGCACCTTGATCGTATCGACAAGCTTATTCAACTGTTTTTTGATTTGCTCTAAGATCCTCTCGTCAGGTGCATTGACAACAATGGTCATATTAGAAACTGAAGGATCATTCGTGGGACTCACTGCCAAAGACTCGATATTGAAACCTCTGGCGGCAAAAAGGCCGGCTATCCGCGCCAGCACTCCGAATTTGTTTTCTACCTGCACAGAAAAGGTATGTTTCATGCCATACCTCCTATCATTCTGTTGATCGCCTCTCCTGCGGGAACCATGGGAAAGACATTCTCCTCTTTCTCCACTATAAAGTCGAGTATTACAGGCTTGTCTTTAACGCCTAACGCCTTTTTTATCGCTTTTTCCACTTCGCTCTTGCGCTCTATTCTTATACCGCAAGCGCCATAAGCCTCTGCGATCTTGACAAAATCAGGGTTCTTCAAGAAGGTATGCGAATACCTCTTATTGTAAAACAACTCCTGCCACTGCCTGACCATACCCAAGTAAGAATTGTTCAAGATCGCTATCTTTATAGGTAGTTTTTGAGTAACGGCGGTAGCCAGCTCCTGAATATTCATCTGTATGCTTCCGTCCCCGGCGATGTCACAGACTATATCCTTGGGCTTGCCAACCTGAGCGCCAATTGCCGCCGGAAAGCCATAGCCCATAGTACCTAAACCGCCGCTGGAAATATATGTCCTGGGCTTGGTATATTTATAGAACTGGGCCGCCCACATCTGGTTTTGGCCCACTTCTGTGGTAATTATGGCCTTGCCTGCGGTCAATTTGTAGATCTGCTCTACCACATATTGCGGCCTGAGTTTATTGTCATCCTTAAATCCCAGCGGGTACTTTTTCTTCCAGGTTTTAACCTTATCTAACCACGGTTTTATGCGCGGTTTTTTGACGATTTTGTTAAGTTGGAGCAAAATATCACGGGCATCTCCCACTATCGGTATGTCCACTTTTACATTCTTACTGATAGCTGAAGGATCGATGTCTATGTGGATGATCTTAGCCCCGGGGGCAAAGGCATCCAGCCTACCCGTAACGCGATCGTCAAAGCGGGCCCCCACCGCAATGATTAAGTCTGAATCCATAATTGCGTGGTTGGCGTAGACAGTACCGTGCATACCAAGCATCCGCAATGAAAGTTCATGTGTTTCGGGAAAGCAACCTAAACCAAGCAAAGTGGTAGTAACCGGGATAGAAGTCTTCTCTGCCAGCTTCTTCAACTCCGCGGAAGCGCCCGATAGAATCACGCCCCCTCCGGCATAAATTATCGGCCTTTTACTCTGCTCGATCAAATTGGCTGCCTTTTTGACCTGGCCGGGATGGCCGGAAAGCGTAGGCTTATATCCGCGCAAATCATGTGTCTTAGGATAGTGGAATTCGGTCTCAGCTAGGGTCACATCTACCGGGAGATCTATTAGCACCGGGCCCGGACGCCCGCTTTGGGCAAGATGAAATGAGTTTTTTATAGTCTGGGCCAACTCTCGCACGTCCTTGACCAAATAGTTATGTTTGGTAATTGAGCGTGTAATACCTGTAACGTCGGCTTCCTGAAAAGCATCATTGCCTATTAAATGTGTCTTTACCTGACCGGTTATGGCAATCATGGGGATAGAATCCATATATGCAGTGGCGATCCCGGTGACCAAGTTCGATGCGCCGGGGCCGGAAGTGGCTATACATACTCCTGGTTTTCCTGTAGCCCTGGCATAACCGTCAGCGGCATGGGCTGCGCCCTGTTCATGACGCACCAAAATTAAATTTAACGAGGCATCGTATAGGGCATCAAAAACCGGAAGCACCGACCCTCCGGGAAAACCGAAAATATCCTCCACGCCCTCTCGTCTTAAAGATTCAATCAGTATTTTTGCCCCTGTCATCTTCATTTGAATATCGCTCCTTCGTTAGCCTGAGAAACTAATTTTGCATATCTGCTCAAATATCCTTCTTTCACCTTTGGATGGGGCGCCTTCCATTTAGCCTGTCTTTCCTTAAGCTCCTTTTGACTCAGCTTCAGCTCAAGTTTTCTGTTGGGTATATCGATAATGATCTGGTCGCCGTCTTTTACAATAGCCAAAGGTCCACCCACTGCCGCTTCTGGAGAAACGTGCCCTATGCAAGGGCCTCTAGTGCCTCCGGAGAAACGCCCATCTGTAATAAGAGCAACGCTTTCGCCCAGGCCCATCCCGATTACCGCAGCTGTAGGCGAAAGCATTTCTCGCATACCGGGACCGCCCTTCGGTCCTTCGTAGCGGATCACTATGACTTGAGAACGTTTTATCTTATTCTCCAGGATAGCACGCATTGCTTCTTCCTCGGAATTGAAGCAGCGGGCATGGCCTGAAAAATGTTGCATTTTCTTGCTTACCGCGGCTTGTTTGACTACCGCTCCATCGGGGGCCAAGTTACCCTTAAGCACAGCTATTCCGCCTTCAATATGATATGGGTTGTTTAACCTCCTGATCACATCTTCGTCGAACACTTGTGCCCCTACCCCCAGCTGGGTAACGTATTTGCCGCTGATAGTGGTCACATTGTGTAACTTATCCTTCAAGCGCTTAAAGACAGCGGAAATCCCGCCGACTGCGTCTAAATCCTCCATAAAATATTCTCCCCCCGGTCGCAAGTTCACAATATGGGGGACATGCCTGCTTATTTTATCAAATGTGTCCAACGTTAACTTGATTCCAAGCTCATGGGCAATTGCGCTAAGATGTAAAATCGTGTTGGTCGAACCACCCATGGCCATATCGACGATAACCGCGTTTTCGATAGCTGTTTTTTTCACAATTGTCCGCGGCAAGATATTCTGTCGTACTAGCTGTACTACACGCTCGCCGCTGGCATGGGCAATTCGTTCTTTCTTGGCGGAAACAGCCACTGCCGTGGCGCAACCGGGTAAAGACATACCCATTGCCTCGGTAAGACAGGCCATCGAATTGGCGGTATAAAGCCCTTGGCAAGAACCGGCACCAGGACAGGCCTCCATCTCCAAACAGTTCATCTCATCTTGCGATATTTCTCCTTTTTTCAACCTGGCCAGTGCCTCAAAAGTATCTCTTACAAGAGAAAGCCGCCTACCCTTATACCTGCCCGAAAGCATAGGGCCAGCTGTCACCACAATAGCAGGGATATTAAGCCTAAAAATCGCCATAAGCATGCCTGGGGTAATCTTATCACAGTTGGTCAAGCAAACCAGGCCGTCAAAGCAATGAGCACGCACTACGGTCTCAACGCAATCGGCGATAAGTTCGCGAGAGGCAAGTGAATACTTCATTCCAGGGTGCCCCATGGCTACGCCGTCGCAGATCCCGGGGACGCCAAAGAAAAAAGGCACCCCCCCGCCGCTACAAATACCCCGCTCTATAAACCTCTCCAGCCTGCGCATACCAATATGGCCGGGTATTATATCATTAAAGCTGGTGGCCACCCCGATAAAGGGTTTCCTCATCTGGGCCCTGCTTATGCCAGTAGCATAAAGCAAAGCTCTATTTCCCGCTCTTTCAAGGCCTTTTTTGATTTTATCGCTTCTCATAACCTTCTCCTATCCAATAAGGTACATGGTATTATACCATGGACCCGGCAATTGTCAACTATAATCCTTTATAAACTCTTGGTACACGATTAGTTATGGAACAAACGATTTCATAAGGAATGGTCTTGGAAACCCGGGCAATCTCTTCTGTGCTCATTTCGGCTTGGTTTTGGCATCCGATCAAAACTACTTCATCACCCACCTTAACTCCTTTGATATGGCCCACATCGATCATGATCTGGTCCATCGTGACCTTGCCAACCACAGGTGCTTTTTTACCCTTGACCAAGACCGAAGCTTTATTGGAAAGGATTCGCCCATACCCATCGGCATATCCAATGGGCAAGGTTGCGATCCGCGTAGCCCGCTCTGTTATATAAGTGCGGCCATAACTAATTGAGCGCCCGGGTGGCACATCTTTTATATAGACGATTCTTGTTTTTAAAGATAGGGCCGGCTTTAATTTCAATATCTTAGCAAAGCTGCGTTTAGGATACATACCATAAACTATTATTCCCGGCCGAACCAGGTTAAAATGAGATTTTTTTATATCGACTACTGCAATACTGTTTGCAGCATGACGGTAATCAAAATGGATGTTTTCCTGCGCCAATTTCTTAAGCAAATCTTCGAAAGCCTCCAGTTGAAATCCGGTGAAAAAGTTATCGCGGGAAGCGCTGGCAAAGTGCGTGTAGATGCCTTCAAGGTAAATATGTTTCATTCTCTTTAATGCTTTGACAAAATCGAAGGCCTGTTCGTGCCAGACTCCGATCCTGCCCATTCCCGTATCAATTTTAAGATGCACGGGTACAATCTTGTCAGCTTGTCCGGCCTTTTTCTCTATCTCCTGAGCCAACTCTTTGTTGCAAAGTGTCAGAGCGATATCGTGTTGCAGCGCATGAGGGACCTCTTCCGGCAATATCGAGCCTAAAACCAAAATCGGCAGCTTTATTTCACTCTTGCGCAAGGCAATTGCTTCATCCAGGCTAGCCACCCCCAGATAATCTACTTCCTGCTTTTCTAATGCCCTGGCCACCTCGATTAAGCCATGCCCATAGGCATTGGCCTTGACCACTACCATGATCTTTGTGGACTTTTTTTTCTCCCAGCCGATTATCTTTTTTATCTGGGAGAGATTGTATCTTATTGCATTTAAATCTATCTCTGCCCACGTAGGCCTTGAACTCACTGTGGCATTAACTCCTCTGTTGAGCTATCAGTTATCCGTTTTCAGTTGTCAGCGCATATGGCTAAAAAGCTGAAGGCCGATAGCTATAGTTTATGAGCTTCTCTTAATCTGGCATTCTTTAGGATACAAATAAAGCGGTTCCAAGCTGCGCTGATCCTTAAAATCATTCTTTTGCAGCCTTTCTAAAGTCAAGGGGACCATTGCGCCCATCCGCGGATACCAATAGTTCTCCTTGGCAAAGATAGGCCTGATCTTCTCGGCTTGGGAGATTTTTTGACGATACAACTTAACTGCGTCACCCAGAAAAACGGTTTCCCCCTGCAACCTCTTCAATAAATCATCCAAGGGCAATAGTAAATATGGGGATTTACGTTTAATTTTATCATCTTTGAGTCGGTAAATACAAGAGTATACTTTCTTCTGTTTAGCATCGACGATCGGACAAATGCTAAATGAACAGTCTTTTTTTGCATATGCGAAGTTTTGGGCTAAAATATCCAAGCTAGGGATCGCTATCACAGGTTTACCCAAAATATAGGCAAGGCCCTTTATAGCGGTTATCCCTATGCGCAGACCGGTGAAAGACCCCGGTCCCTGCCCTACGCAAAATCCGTCTATTTCCTCTAATGACAGTTGCGCCTTCTTAAGTGAATTATCGATCAGAGACACCAGCTTTGCGGAGCGTTTTCGATCAAGGATCCGATTGGTGCTATAGAGCACCTTTTCATCTTTAGAAACGGCGAGGCTTAAATATCTACTGGAAGTATCTAAAAGTAGGAGCTTCATAATTTCTCCAGGACGGAAATATATCTTTTATTATCGTTGGCGGAGAAAGCAAATTCCCTTTTATTTTCACCTTTAATCTTTATCCTTATCTGCAGATAGTCTGGCAAAAGCACCTTCATCTTTTCAGCCCATTCTATCAGGCAGACACCCTGGTCAAATAGATATTCTTCAATGCCCAGCTGTTCGACATCTTTTAACCCGCCTAGTCTATACAGGTCAAAATGAAACACCGGTATGCGGGCCTTATATTCCTTGATCAAAACAAAAGAAGGGCTAGAGATTTCCTCTTTTTCGCTTGCTCCCAAACCATAGGCTATACCTTTGACTAAAGTGGTCTTGCCCGAACCCAATTCACCGACAAGCCCGATCACGTCCCCGGCCTTAAGCCTTTTCCCCAAAAGAGCGCCTAACTTTACTGTCTCCTGTGCTGAATGCGTGATAATTTTCATCAGAAATGCTTAAACCCCTTTTCTTTCAATGTGGAAACTCCTGCCTTTTTATCGATCAAGGTCAATCCCTTCTTTTTCTCGACTATCTTACCGATGCAGGACAACGGGGATATTTGCTCCTTGTAAAATTTGCGCGCCGATTCCAAGGGCATTGTAAACAAGAGCTCGAAATCCTCTCCGTCGTAGAGGGCCTGGTTCAAGGAGGCCTGCGGGGCAAGAGGTATCATTTGCTCAAAGATCACCGCTCCCACGCTGCTCTCGCGGGCAATTCTATGTAGATCCGAAACCAGTCCATCGGAAATATCGATCATCGAGCTGGGACGAAATCTCTTAATTATATCCTGGGCTTCTTTGACACGGGGGATAAAATTGAATTGTTTTAATCTCCTGGTATTACCTAAATTGCCGGTTACGAAGATTAGATCCCCGGCCTTGGCCCCCGATCGCAATATCAAGAACCCTTTCTTTACTTCTCCCAAAAGAGAGATGTTCAATATTATACTTTGGGAGCGGACCGTGTCGCCTCCGACTATGTCCACTTTAAACTCTTCGGCTATAGAACCTATGCCCCGCATTATATTATCTATAATTGATAGGGGGGTTGCTCTGGGAAAAGCAGCGGAAATAACGGCGTACCTGGGTATTCCTCCCATCGCTGCTATATCGCTAATATTTACGGCTAAACTCTTCCTGCCAATCTGAAAAAAATTCGCACCCCGGCGGGAAAAATGGACCCCTTCAACCAACATATCGGTTGTAAGTAACAAATATCTGTCTTTTTTATATGAAATCACCGCGGTATCATCGCCTATTCCTTTAACAACAGATTTGCTTATATTGAATTTGCGGGCTATGCGCTCGATCAAATCAAATTCACCTATTTGATAAAGCTTCTTTTCGTTTCTCCGCCTTTTTTGCAAGTCAAATTCCTCCTTAAAAGGCCAAGGGGTCTGCTTCCGATAGACTTAACACTGCCCAGGCCGCGCCGATTGCGCTTAGGTTATCTTTACCGGGAGTCATATTACCGTGCCCGGTGGGAGAATCAGCCAGGGTGGCGTAAGGATAGGCAAGGCCGGAGTCGTTAGGTACTGCCAAACGCAGCATTTCTTCGATCAGTTCGGATCTCCTTGTATGGTATTTCTCTGACCGTCCTTGCTCCCCTATGCTTAACAAGTGATCCCCAAGCATGTTACAGGCATTGACAAATTGAAAGGTCCATTCCGGAGAGACCATTGGTTGGCGTTTTAGTCGTTTGGCCGCTTCTTTATCGGTGAAATCCACTCCTTGCACAACGACCTTCTGGCCGTCCATTCTGGTATAATCTACTCTGGATACGCAATTATTTTCCACAAACTCGAGTAATTTTTCGGCCAAACCTGGTTCGATGCTATCCAGGACATTCACCCCCAACGCCGAAACGGCCCAGGAATGGACATCGCTGGCTATGGCCGTATCGATTTTCTCTCTACATCCGCGGTTCAATCTATTCTCCGCAGGATTATATGCCACTTCGGTTATCCATCGAAATACTTTATCACGTGCCTCTTTAAACTGCTCTTCTTCAGTTTCGAAATAAAGCATATTTAATAGGGCATAAGCATCGATGTTGTGCTCACTGGCGAAGACTTCCTGAAAACCGGGTTGGTTTTTCTCATAGTTAAGGTGTTGGTCTGCGGCAATGTTGCTGTTGCCTGCGGGCCCCAATGGTATCCCGCCATAATTGACATCATCTTTTTCATTATTTTGCAAGCTGATTATGAACCAGGCTATTCTCTCGGCGAAATCCAAATACTCTTTCTGATGCGTCCTTTCATATAATCTAAAAGAGGCGATTCCCATCCAGATGTTTTCACCGCACCAGACCAACCAGCTTACTCCTGACCCGGTCGGGGCATATACACCCCCGATCAACCCGCCCAACCTCCAGATATCTTTATTTGTCCTATAAAAATCCAAGATTGCTCTTGCTTGCTCTATTTTCTGGCAAGCCATATAGGCAAGCGCGATCACCGCGGCGTCATAAGTGATACACCATTTTTCATATCTCTCATCGCCCATATGGCTGTAAGGCAATCCGGTCTTGGGATCGCTGTTATTCATTATCCATTTTAAAAAATTCTCTATTTGAACCTGGTGGCTGTCGGAGTAAACGGGGTGGGCCAAAGCAAATAAGAAACACAGGATAATCGTCGTGACAAACCTTAATTTAAACATGGGCTTTACTTCAGGAGCTTTTTTAAGCTTGTTCTATATGGCTTACGAAAAATTCCTTTTTCTGTAATAATCGCCGAAATCAAACGCTGTGGCGTCACATCAAAAGCCGGGTTGTAGACCTTGACCTTCTTGGGCGCCAGAAGCCTTCCATGCACCTGCCTAACTTCCCGTCCATCTCTTTGTTCTATGGGTATATCTGCGCCCGACTTCAAAGTTAAATCAAAACTTGAAGCGGGAGCCACGACATAAAAAGGAATGTGGTGAAAATATGCCAAAACAGCTAGATTATATGTTCCTATCTTATTGGCAGTATCGCCGTTTGCGGCGATCCTGTCCGCACCGACAAGTATTTTGTCAATTTTTGCCTCTTTCATCAAATCGGCGGCCATGTTGTCGCATATCAGCGTAACATCTACACCTTGTTGCATCAACTCCCATGCAGTAAGCCTTGCTCCTTGCAGGATAGGGCGGGTTTCATCGGCATAGGCCTTGATCTTCTTGCCCTGTTTTTTTGCCTCATAGATCACACCTAAGGCAGTACCATAATCGGCCGTGGCCAAGGCACCGGCATTACAATGTGTAAGTATATTGTCGCCGCTTTTGATTAATTTGCTCCCCAAGCGCGCCATCTTTCTACATACGTCTTTGTCTTCCTGCAATATCTCTAATGCCTCTTCAAGCAGGCATCTTTTTAGTAAGTCGGTGTCTTTGTTGCAGTGGGCCAGGGCCTGTTCTCTCAACCTTTCCACGGCCCAAGATAAATTGACCGCTGTAGGCCGCGCTTTTTTAAGGTATCCTATTACACTATCTAGCCGAGAATAAAATTTATTAAAGTTCTTTGCCGGGCAATTGCGCATACCCAAATAGACTCCCAGCGCGGCGGCTATCCCGATAGCCGGGGCTCCTCTGACCTTCAACTTCTTGATCGCCCACCAGACGCTTTTTAGGCTGTTCAAATCAACATAAACAAGCTCGGCCGGGAGCCTCGTCTGGTCAATGATTCTAATTTTGTTCCTTTTCCATTCTATAGTCTGCATCTGCCTCACCCGGCTATCTTCAACAGATATCTTCCAAAAAGCAGCAGGCCTATCATGAGAGAATTATGTAAAATGTGTATCGTTATCGAAGGAATAAGCGAGCCGGTAATTTCATATATGTATGCCAAAAGAAGCCCCAGTGCCATAATCGGCAAAAAACCTATCAGATTTGTATGTAGCATCGCAAAGACCACTGCAGTTAGCAAAGCGGCGCTATGCTTACCCCATCTCTTTTTTATCGCGTTATAGGAAAACCCCCTAAAGAAAACTTCTTCGACTATCGGCCCGATCACTACGGCCAATACCATACCGGTTATTAAAAGCCAGATCCTTTTTTCACGAAAAAACAGTTTAAACATTACTTCCTGTGGCGGGGTATAATCGAAGATCGTAGAAATCCATACTAAAAACAACATAAGCACTACCAATACTGGCACAAAAGCAATATAGGTTAATACCGCGATATAAACATTTTTAGCTAAATTTTTTATCTTCAGGCCCAATGCTGAAAGGCCCTGGCGGTATTTGATTTTGACAAAATAGATTATTAGGCCTAGGATCAGGACATCCAGGACCCCTGTCTTCAAAACTGAGGAAAATTCTTTTACGCTGATTTTGGGAAAAATCCTGGGAATAAGCTTGGAATCCGCTATCTGAATAACATAGCCTAAGAAAAGAAAAATTATTATCAGCCTGAAGATATCTAAAACATCCCAGTCGACCCGGGGATGTTCTGTGATGCTCTTAAAAATCGCCCTACCCTTTATTTTGGCCATCAACAGATGGATATCCACAAAAAGACCTAAGGCAAAGACTAACGTGGCTAAGATCCCCACGATCTTGATCAGTCTCAGGTGTATACCCTGCTTGCTAAAGATTCTTTGTATGACCTCTTTGTCTTCAATAATCTCCTCGTGCTTCTTCGCGTCTTGCTCAACCACGGCCTGGACCTGTTTTTTATTTTTTTCTAGTTTGGGGAGCGATTGTTCGACAATAACCCAGGCATGTACCATAACGACAAAGGAAAGCATTAAAAAGTAAATGCTTTCCCTATTTATAAAAGCTCTGATTTTTGAAAAGTCGGGTCTATCGATCATTAATATTCAACTCGGGGGAATAGCGGTTGATCTTTTTGCACTTTTTTGCCGGATGGAAATCCACCCCAAACAAGTAGATCTTTAAAAAGGCCTTTGTCTAATTCTACATCGAGTCCTAGCTGTTCCATTGTCTTTAGTGCCGTGCTGGGGATAAAAGGATATGTCAATACCGCTACGAGCCTTAATACTTCTAATAGGTTGTATACCACGCAGGCAAGCCTCTCTGTCTTGCTCTCTTTAGCCAAAACCCAGGGTTTGGCATCTTCGATATATTTATTTGCCGTGTTGATTAGCGCCCAAATCGAGTCTAAGGCCAGACCAAATTCGATATGCTCCATCGCCTGATAATAGACTGGCGGCAATTCCTTGGCCTGATCGGTCAGCTTTTTGTCAAATTCGTCTGCTTGGCCTTGCCCCGGGCAAAACCCCTTAAAATACTTCTCTACCATCGTCAAGGTGCGGTGTAAAAGATTACCCAAATCATTGGCCAAATCACTATTCAACCGGCCCACCAGGGCTTTTTCACTATAAGTGCCGTCCGAACCAAAAGGTACTTCTCGCAATAAAAAGTAGCGGAATACATCCACCCCATATTTCTCTATTACTGAGAGGGGATCGACAATGTTACCCCGCGACTTGGACATCTTCACATCTTCGATTTTCCACCATCCGTGAGCAAATATAGCTTTAGGAGGCTCCAGACCCAAGGCATGCAGCATTATCGGCCAGTAAACTGCGTGATGCCTCAATATATCTTTGCCGATCATGTGAACATCAGCCGGCCAGAGTTTTGCAAACCTATTCTTGTCTGAGACAAACCCCGGTGCGCTTATATAATTGAGCAGGGCATCAAACCACACATACGTAACATGGTCCTTGCTGAAAGGAAGCGGGATGCCCCAGGAAAGCCGCTGCTTTGGCCTAGAAACACACAGGTCCGACAAGGAGTTTTCTAAAAAGCTTAGTATTTCCCTGGTTCTCGATTTAGGCAGTATAAAGCCGGGGTGAGACTTTATATAATCTATCAGCCAGTTTTGATATTTTGAAGTCCTGAAGAAATAGTTCTTTTCGGAAATCTTTTCAACAGGACGCTGGCAATCAGGGCATAAATTCTCCTTAAGCTGCGCATCTGTCCAAAAGGTCTCACAGGGAGTGCAATACCACCCCTTATATTTACCTAAGTAAAGGTCATCCTGTTTAAGCAAGGTCTCTAAAGCGTATTCCACTGCCTGGGAGTGTCTTTTTTCTGTGGTGCGGATAAAGTCATCATATGAGATCGAAAGTCGTTGCCAAAGGTCGATAAAGCGAGGGGCTATCTGGTCTGTAAATTCTTGCGGCTTGAGGCCGGTTTCTTGCGCTGCCTGGGCAACTTTTTGGCCATGTTCATCAGTCCCAGTAAGAAAGAATACTTCATCGCCTTTTAGCCTCTTATATCTAGCGATACAATCACAGGCAATATTAGTATAGGAATGGCCTATATGAGGCTTGGCGTTGACATAATATAAAGGTGTAGTGATAAAAAATTTATTTTTCACCTGTTTGCATACGGTACCTCGATCTGCCGTGAATCTTCGGCTAATTCCACCAGTACCGTCCTTTTTAAAGGGTTTGCGCTGATTACCCTTCCTTTGCCTTCCTTAGTATTAATCGCTTCCCCTATTTTGGGCATATTTTTCAAA
>JAFGHF010000073.1 GCA_016939375.1 Candidatus Omnitrophota bacterium
AATTGCCTCAGGGTCTCAAAGGCACGGATATATGCGTGGATATGAATACCGCCAAGCATGTAGGCGGAGACCTTTATGACTTCGTGCAGTTTGATGATGGTCGGCTGGGGCTGATGGTGGGCGATGTCTCCGGCAAAGGGGTACCGGCCGCCCTTTTTATGGCCCAGATAATCAGCCAATTTCGCAATTTTTCCAGCATTTTTGACTCACCGGCAAAGACATTGAACGAACTGAACAACACAATCAGCCGCGAATCCAAATCGGGACTTTTTGTCACCGTCGTCTTCCTTATATATAACCCTGACACCCGGGAAGTCCGAGTAGCTTCTGCGGGCCACCTTCCGCCTTTTCTATTTCGCGGCGGCCAGCTTTTAGAGAAGATCGAAGTAGAAGAGGGCATGCCTATCGGGCTAATGGAGGGCGTGGACTTTTCTGAAAAGAGACTTACCTTAAACAAAGATGATATGCTTCTGCTTTATACCGATGGCGTGACAGAGGCCAGGAATAAGCTCAAGAAAGACTTCGACGAAGAAGGCATTATCGCCGCCCTTAAAAACAAGCCGGACCTTTCCAGTCAGCAAGCGGTAGAGCTATTGAAAGGGGCTATCGAATCCTTTGTCGGCCGTGCGCCCCAGCACGACGATATCACCATAATGACCTTACGAGCTGTATAATATAAGTGGTCGACTCGAGGTTGGCTCACGCGGGGACGTCTGTCTTTCGGCCGGCAAGCTTGCGTAAGATTTTTTGTGGTGTGGATATAACAATTTTCATGCCAAATATGTGAGCAGAAGTGCCCCCGAGTAAGCCGCTCACCGTATTATCAATGAGAAATTGCAAGCTAGGCCAAACAAAAACAGCGAACCTATACCTTGAATTATAACGGTATATATGGTATACTCTTAGAGGAACGCCCAGAGGACCTTGGGCGGCTCGCTTTTTGACAATAAGTTATGCGAAAAAGGCAAACCCCGTTAGAGATAATGGGGCTTGCCACGTTAGAGAAAATCTCTAACGGGGCAAACCACTTGAAAGAGTGGGGCATCCCGTAAATGGCGGGATCTTACCGCGCTTAATAAGCTCGGTAAGGCAAAGCTACAGAGCCTAAACCCTTGATTTTAAAGAAGTTAAGGGTAAGGCAGTCAGTTGCCGTAAAAGTAGCCTTGTTCTTTCAGGAGGGGGGAAATGAAAGAATAAGGCTTTTTTATTGGCAATCGACTTGAAGGAATGAGGTCGATGCCAAATGGTCCGAAAGTTAAATATTTACATAGGGCTGTGCGTGACGCTGGCATTAGCGGCACTATATCCAGGAGAGGCCTATTCGGATCAAGAGATACTTTTGGCCAGTGTCGAAGATGGGACGACCTTCAAGGTCTATATTCCCGAAGGCTATGGCCAGGATGTAAATGACTATGCCCGTAAAGTACTTGAAGCCGCCTGCACAGGTTATAAAGAAGTGGTGTTTAAGTACGGCTTTGACCGCATAGGCTATACTTTTTCCCTTCCCCAGAGGGAGTACGCCTATGATATCGACAGAGTAATCGAGATATATTTGGCCGATGTAGATAGCCCCTTTGCGCTTATGGCTCCACAGAATGACCTGGAATACGAAGCCAAGATCCTGGTGCCAATCGATTATAAGACATATAGGAAGAAATACGATATTGACCAGCCTGATTCGGAATTACGGGCTAGCCTGACCCACGAGCTATTGCATATCGTCACTCATTCATACAATAAGAATATGTCCGGCAGCTACCACGCCAAATCATCTTTAGACTGTGAGCGTTGGGATTGGTACACCGAAGGCCTGGCTAGGTATTTTGAGCGCCTGGCCGGTTATGACAAAGAATTCTTATCCAGTGGCTTCCGCAAGAAAAGCGGCAAGAAAGTATTAGTCTACAAAGGAGGGGTCAACTATTTTCTGCGCTACCCGGATAAGCCTCTAGACGAACGCAAATATGACTTTGCCCTTTTCTGGCAGTTTATCCATACAGAGTTTGGCATGGATAAGATCGAAAAGATTGCCTGCAAGTTCAGGGAAGTAGACCCGGCAGCATGCTCGAATCAGGAGGCCATGGAGATCATTGCCCGGACCTTGGACATCGAACTCCCTGTCTTGTTGCAACATTTTTCTCTTTATGTATATCGAGTCTCTGTCATGGAGGCCGGCGATGAATTAAAGCCCGTGAGCATGTATAAATTATACCCTCCTGAAAGCGAGACACACACGATCTGCAGCTTTGGATTCGACTTTTACGAAGTGGACTTAAAGCAAGGTTTACAGAGCGTCAGTCTTAACGCGGTCGATGGTTGGGAAGACTTAAATTGCCTGGTGGGAGTTTCTTACCTTGAAGATTTTCAGATTGTACCCCTTAACAACGGATACGCCGATGAGATCGAGATAGATGTGACCGACTTGCCTAAAAACAGCAAGATGATCATAATGCTCTCCAACCCCTCCAATCACGAGATATATTACAAGATCAAGATAGATTAAACTAGTGATAACACATAAAATATTTAAGCCACCTTTTTCTAGGTGGCTTTTGTTTTGACCGAATACTTTTTTAGTTTTTAGAACTTATATGAGAGACCGGAGAGAAGATGGTAGATGTTGTAGTTATAGCGGTAAAATTGCTCAAAGTCCATGTTAGACTCGGTATGCGTATAGTCCCCCATAAAAAGGAATGAAAGCTTCTTGGTGATAGGCACGGAAACACTTACATATCCGGAGTGGATCTCGTCTTCCTGTGTCTCTTCTTGATAAAGCCCCACATTGTTCCTGATGCTTCTGTTAGGATAGTCTCTGAAGCCATAGGCGTAGGCGACCTTGAGGGTTATATCCTTTTCTTCGGATAAGGGGAAGAGATAGGTGATCCCGGGTTTGACTTGATAGAAATCATAATCGTAATAGTGGGGTACAAAAATATCATCGGGCAGAAAAAGCGGTGTGTTCATCGAGTCATAATAGTTCTGGTTGCTGTTATTCAATTCGATGTCACCTTCCAGATTAAAGGTGAGCCTTTCGTTGATCTTATAATTGCCTTCTAGCTTGATGTAGTGGACGTCATCCTCGCGTTTGCCGTCGTCCAAGATGCCGTTTTCGTCGATGGTATGTTTGTCAGTGAACTCTTTATGCAGGTAATCATAGGAGATGGAGAGGATCAGTTTATCGGCAAACTTATGGGTATAACGCGTGGTTGGTCCCCAGACGTGCTGGTCTTTTTCGTCCTCTTCAGGCGCTGTCTGCAGGGCCAGGGCTATTAGGCTGGTGAAGTTAGGGTATTTGCGAAAATAGTATTTTCCGCCAAAAAGTATCGTACCGGTGTCTGTTTCTGTTTTGATGATTTTGTATTGATAATCGGCAAATCCGCCGTAATCCCGATAATCATAAAGCCCGTCCCCGAAAGATTCATCCGATGTTTCCTTATTGTAGTTCAATGTAAAAAATCCGGTAAGCCTCTGGGTCAATTTTTCCGAATAGAGGTGTTTGTGCATCACCGAGACATTGTGGTTCAGGATCTTGGTGTATACCCGGCCGCCTTCTTCCTCATTTATGATCTGCCTTTGCTGTCTGTAAAGGACGTTATAAAGAGGGATCAGGTAATCGGAAGAGTTTAACTTTACTATAGGGGCGAGGTTCCCTGTTGCGTATAGACCGCTAAGATCGCTGCCCCCGCAGATCTTGGAATAACTTCCCAGGGCAGTGATGTTGCCTACAAGCATGACTTTTTTTTCTTGGGCAGGCTCTGTATCGTCTTGGGCGTACAAAAGGTGTGCAGATGTGGTCAAAAAGCAGATCGAGGACAGAGCGATGAAGCTAAGCTTTTTTATTCTTTGCATTTTCCTTAATAGTATATGTTTGAGCGTTTGACTTTCTAAAAGTGTTAACTTACTTTATCACAAAGCATACTTTTTGTAAAGTAAAAATTTATAAATTTTATATTGACTTTAGGCGCCTATTGTGTTAACATTAACCTACTTAAAAATCTAAATATAAGGGGAATGGAGGGGGGCCAAAATAGGAGAAAGACTATGAAAACTCAGGCCCAACGTTTAATCGGCGCTTTAATCGTATTGAGCGCTTTCTTTTTTGCGTGCTTCAGCGCTTGTGCAGAAGAGCAATCACAGACCTATGTCAATCAACCGGCGACTATCAATAGGGTTGTCGGTGATGTAGAATACTACTCTAAAGATACCAACCTTTGGCAGGAAGCCACTGCCGATATCCAGCTCAATGAAGGCGATCAGATTAGAACGGGGATAGGCGCAAAGGCAGAACTGCTTTTGCAGGACGGCTCTTTTATCAGGTTAAAAGAGAATTCCAGCCTGGCCATAATCAGAGCTCGCAAGCAGACCGATAATGACGCTACATTATATAACCTTGACCTGCGTGTAGGCGAGATAATGCTTGAATTACAGGAGTTGAGCAAGGGTTCTGAGTTTAAAGTGAAGACCCCTACGGCTGTGGCGGCAGTAAGAGGGACTACTTATTATGTGCGCACCGGCACCATGGTGGTGGATGGGGAAGAGAAAAAATTTGTGCAGGTATATGTGGACGAGGGAACTGTAGAATATACAAATACTGTGAGCGGGGAAAGTTGTATCGTACCTCAAGGGCTGACTGCGATTGTATTTGAAGACGGTACTATAGAAGGACCTTATCCGTTGCCGCCAGAACAACAAGGTTCCTGGACCAGCGGCTGGGAGATGGTCAAGGTCGATGACGGAGTCAAAAAAGGCATGCGCGACGAAGACGAAGAAGGCGGAGATGATGAAAATGGAGACGACGTAGACGATCTTAATGAGAATACGGGTGAAAACCAGGAAGGCGCCAACCAGGACCAGAACAACGAACAAGATATTTATGGAATAGCCAAAGTGACTGTTATCACCGGCACAGGTGGAGCAGGCGGAGGCGAAGGGGGAATTGACACAGACGGAGACGGCGTAGTCGATGATTATGATATGGATGATGATAATGACGGGATATACGATACCCAAGAACCAGAAGGGCCGACAGATCCTTTGGACCCTGATAGCGATGGCGATGGCATAGATGATTTTGAAGACGCCTTTCCCACTGATCCTACCGTGGACCCGGATACGGAGTTTGGCGCTGGTTATGGCTCATGGGAAGAGTTAAGCGACAAGGCCGCTGAAATGTTGGCCGTAGAGATATATGAGGGTTTAGCCCAGGACATCGGCGATATGATTGATGATATACATGCCCGCGGCTATGAAGCGGTAAAAGAAAGCATCTTTGACCATCAGGCAGGCAAGGTAATGACCGACTACTGGGGTTATCGAGTGCGCGTGGAAGAATATATTTCTCAACCTGCCGAAAATCAAGTGCAGATTTTGGCCCTTAACTTAAGAACCGCCGGGCCCAATGCCGGGTTAAGTTCAATGGATTTCAGGACTGTTTTTGACCGCCCTGTTACGCAGTCTCTGCGAGACCTGCCCTGGGGCAGTTACATGAGCGCTTACGAAATAAATGATCTGGAAGGGGAAACAGGTGAGGGCAGCGGGGGTATCGAAAGTGATACGTTGCTTGTGGTATATGGCAGTGATCCCCGGCCCAATAACTATCCGTTGCCTACGCAGTTTTCTTTAGAGGCAAAGAATCCTTTTGGCGATTCGGTCAAATTCATCGAAGAGTATTTTACTGATATAAATATGGGCGAATTATACGGTCAACCGGTTTGGTACCAACTGCAAAATGGCGAAGATATTGAGACTTATATAAACGGTAACAGATATTGTTACTTAGATTATGATGAAGCCCCCATCGAAACTTCTTATTGGGGAGAAACGTGGGAGACTGAGAATAGAAATACCTTTATTGATTTCTACGCCGAAGCAGACGGAACTGTTAATCTCGAATCACCGACATGGTTGATGGGTGTATTTTTCCTAATTAATGATGACGGCTCTCTAGTTACAGACGTAGATGAGGAATTTTTAAATGGGGACGGCACCCTTAAAGTAATGTGCCCCAGAAATGTAATAAATCCTCTCTATAATATGGAAATGGTTTTCTTCTCTTCTGAATTCGGCGATACCGATCCTGGTCTTCCTGAAGACATATTTGATACTTTTGATCCCAGCGGAGGAGGGTCCTTTTCCTACGCAGATGAATTGGCAATATATAACGCCAACAGAAGCATAGATGTGATCACTATACCCGAGATAACCGCGCCTTATTACACCCCGGGCGATGAGCCTGAGGCCCCGGCTAATCTACATGTAGTCGATTAATACCTAACTTATATAAGGAGGGGGAATGAAGTTTGTACGCTTGACTATTATCTCTATCTTGGTAATGTCATTTTTCTCAGCCACCAGCCTTTACGCCGCTGATCTTTCAAAATTAGAAAAGCGCATCGATAACTGCGAAGAAGTGATGCGCGAAGTGATACAGATGCCCGATAAAGGTATCCCCACCGATCTTTTATCCAAATGTGCAGGGGTAGCCGTATTTCCCTATGTGATAAAGGGCGGTTTTTTTGTGGGCGCACGCTTTGGAAGAGGCATTGTCCTGGCCCATGATCCTAAGACCAATAAATGGCATCCTCCGGCTTTCTTTACTGTTGGCGGAGGGAGCTTTGGCCTGCAGTTTGGGGCCCAGGCAATTGATTTGATCCTGGTGATCATGAATAAAAGAGGCCTGGAAGGGCTTTTGCAGGATAAATTTACTTTGGGTGGTGACGCCGCAGTCGCTGCCGGGCCTTTAGGAAGGAATGCCTCGGCTGATACCGATCTTTTACTTAAAGCGGGGATTTTTTCCTATTCCCGTACTAAAGGTGTCTTTGCCGGCATAGCCTTAAAAGGGGCAGTAATCATGCCCGATAAGGACGCTAATCACACCTATTATGATGGTGCCGTAAAAACAGAAGAAATACTCTTTGGCGATAAATTAATCCCTCCGGCTTCCAGCAAAGAGCTCTTGGAGACACTGAGGAAGGCATCCGTAAAGCAATAAACAATATATTGCAGACAAAACCCCGTTTAGGTCTTTTCCTAAACGGGGTTTTTATTTTATGCGCAGCTGCTTTTCCGCATCCACGATGTCGCGTTTAAATACAGACAAGAGACTTTTGATATTTTCCTTAAGGGGCTCAGAGGTGACCGGGGCATGTTGGATCTCACGCAAGAGTTGTACGGCCATCCTAAAATAACGGATCAGTTCTCCTTCATCCACATCCGCATACTGGCCTAATTTGGCAAAGGCTGTGCCGCTAAGCCAGGCATGTGTGACTTGTGCTAAATGGAAAAAGTACTCTTTTGACTGGGGCCAGATATGAAATCTACGCTCTATGCGATGTATATTTTTTAATGCTTCATCGGTGATATCCTTTAGGTCTCTGATGCTGCGGGTGATTTTCGGCGGCCTGTCCGCCTTGCGTGGCTCATAGACCAAGGCAGTAGCCAGGATGCCCAATTCCACCTTACTCAGTTCGTCCAATAGGTTTTGGGCATAGATCTCGGTAAGCGACAGCTCATACCCGTAGATCTCAGCGGCGAACTCTCCCTTTAATGTCAGGTCTTCTTCGCCGATATATCCCAATTCTTTAAGCAGGTCTACCTTGGCCTTGAGCATCTTTTGGGCGCCCTGTCTGCGCCGCGGTTTTTCCTGGAAATAATGCAGGGACTTTGGATAGACCTGATAAAGCTTGTCCTGGTACTTATCAAAAAGATGCAGTACTGTAGCATAGGAAGAATTAAATTTGCTGGTGATCCTTTCAGGCTGTCCGTAAATGATTTTTTTGAGCTCATCGACTTGAATTCTACGCGGATTTATGCGGCTGAAGACAAAGCCTTCCTTGTCCATGCCTCTCCTGCCGGCGCGGCCGGCCATCTGATAAAAATCGCGGGTCTTTAGGTTTCGGTGATAACGGCCGTAGAACTTGCGTAGTTCATCAAAGGCCACGGTGCGCGCGGGCATATTTATCCCCAAGGCGAAGGTCTCTGTTGTAAATATTACTTTAAGCAATCTGGAAGTAAAAAGCCTCTCGATGACCTCTTTTAAGGTGGGCAGCATGCCCGCGTGGTGGAATGCTATGCCCCTTTTTATAAGGGGGCTTAATCTTTGGGCGCTCTTTTCATGAGCCAAGTCAAAACGTTGGCAGAGTTCTTCATACATCTGGGTAATCTGTGCTTGTTCTTTGGGTTTTAAGAAATCGAAAGAATAAAGCTCGAAGGCCAAGTCTTCACAGCGGCGCCGGCCAAAGGCAAAATAGATACAAGGCAAGAGGTCCTTATCTTGGAGGCGGCTTAGTAGCGTGGAGAGCCTGTTGGGCTTGTAGTGTTTGTGCATGAATCTCCTTTTGCCGTGGTAGCTATAATTTACCATTTCCTTATATCCGGCATGGAGCAGCTTTTTTAACCTGTCGTAAAAATCATTCTGGCACTGATAAAAGAAATGCAATGGGACAGGCCTTTTTGACTCGATCACTTGCTTAAACTCAGCTTTATGCACTGATTCGATCCAGCTGGAGAGTTCATTGATATTTGGCACCGTAGCCGAGAGGCAAAGCATTTTCATGTGCTGAGGCAGAAACATTATCGATTCTTCCCAGATAGTGCCGCGTTGCTCATCATCGATGTAGTGCACTTCATCGAAGATTATCCAGGCGTAACCTTTTAGACTGTAAGGGTCTTCCAGGGCCTTATTGCGGAAGATCTCTGTGGTCATGATCAGTACTGGGGCCTGGGGATTTATGGATACGTCTCCTGTGAGTATCCCTATTTTATCCTGGTACTTGCTTTCGAAATCGCGGTACTTCTGGTTGGAGAGTGCCTTGATGGGGGCGGTATAGATGACACCTTCCTGGGCTCTCAGCGATTTTTCGATCACATGTTCAGCGATTACAGTCTTGCCTGCGCCAGTAGGCGCGGAAACGATCACCGAGAGACCCCGGTTTATGTGTTCTATTGCCTCGTTTTGAAAACGGTCATATTGCATATGCGCATTATACTATATACCAGCAGCCTAAGGCAAAATAAATCTTTTAGTTTTTACTTGAGATTTTGTCTGCATGGGTTATAATAAATACACAAGTCTATATTTTTAAATATATTATAAACCTCCCTCATTTATTTATAAGGACCAAGGAGGTAATATGTTTAGCCTTTTAGCGTTCTATATAGTAATCGGCTTGATCGCGGTAGCGGCAATCGCTTATGATAAAAGGACATCCAAGCGAAAAAAGGCCGCTAGAGTGGGAAATTTAAACGATGCCCAAAAAGAGCTTTTTAATATCAAAATAGCCCTTTTCCAACTTAAAAATAGGATTGCGACTTTGGAAAAGAGGCTCTCTGAGCTTTGCCCTCCGGCAGCGGAGCCGCAAGAAAGTAAGATTGCGCAAGAAGAGCCGGAGAGCGCAAGGCCTGCGCTGGTCAAGGCAGAGCCCAAAGGCCCGTCTGAAGACGTTGCCGGGAAGAAAAGGGAGTCGCTTGAGTTTCGGGTGGGTAAATATTGGCTCAGCCGCATCGGTATCGTCAGTTTTGTTTTCGCGATCGCCTTCTTTATCGTTTATAGCTTTAAATACCTGGGCCCTTGGCCTAAGCTGATAATAGGTTATATCAGCAGTTTCGGGCTTTTGACGTTTGGTTGGCATCTGGAGAAGAAAGAGGGCTATCGTTGGTTAAGCCGTGTCTTATTTGGAGGCGGCTGGGGACTTCTATATTTTACCGTTTTCGCCATGCATAATGTAGAGGCCACCCGCGTGGTAAAAAACCCTGCCTTAGAGCTTGTATTTTTAGGAATCGTCAGTGCCGGGGCGGTTATTTTTGCCCTGCGCTATAAATCGAGCACTGCCGTAGGCCTGGCTTATATCCTGGGATACCTGACTGCCGTGAGCAGTGATCTTACCTATTTTACGATGTATTATTACGCGATCCTTGTGGCCAGCTTGATATTTTTGGTCTGGAAGATGCGCTGGGAGAAGCTTTTGCTTTTCGGGATTGTGATTACCTTTTTTACCCATATCTTTTGGGTGCGGCCGCAATTGGACGCGAGTAAAATCATCACCTTGACCAGCACTGTGCCGCTTTATAAGTTTAAATTTAGCTTCTGGATGCTTTCTTACTATTGGCTGATGTTCAATATTGGGATTTTTCTGCTTGTCTGGCGGCTTGAAAACAAAAAGTCCAATCTTTTGGCCGATAATGTCTTTAATGCTTCGCTTTTTATCTTGCTGGCTTTGCGTGAATTGCACCAGGCAATACCTCACTTGAGGGCGGATATCGACTATGAGTTCTATTTGTTGGTCGTCTTTGCGGCTTTGTATTTTATATTTGCCTTTATTGCCCGTTTATTAAAAAATAAAGACCTTATTTTAACCAACGCGGCAATAGCTATTTCCGCTGGTACCATGGCCGTCCCTTTGCGGGTCTCTATGTCCTGGGTGAGCACGTTTTGGCTATTTGAGGCTGCGGCCCTCTTGGGGCTGGGGATATATTACCGCAGGCTTATTTTTAAGTTTTTGGCTTCGCTTTTGGCCACTGTTCTGTTCTTCCGCTTGTTCATTGTCGATATAGATTGCACAAAAGAACTTTTTTGGGTAGTCCAGCATAATGTCTTTGTCTTTTGCCTGGGGATAGGCTGCTACTATTTTTGCGGCTTGCTCAATGATAGATTGGCCAATAAAGAAGACAGATTGCATTATCTCGACCGTCTTTTGGCCAACTTATTTATAATCGCTGGCTCAATCTTTTTGACCAGCATATTATATAAAGAGGCGCCCAGAAGCTGGCTTTCCGCTTGCTATCTGTTGGAGGTCTGCGCCTTGACGGGGCTGGGGATATATTACCGCAAATTTACTTTTAAGTTTTTGGCCGCTCTATTGATGGCCGCGATGTTTATAAGGTTATTCGTGGTCGATCTGGGTTCTACAGCGGATTTATTATGGAGCGTCCAGCACAACGTCTTTGTTTTTGCCTTGGGTGTATTCTGCTGCTATGCCTTGGCCCCGACTATTGAAAAATCAGCCAGAAAAGATAACAGCCTATATTACTTTGACAGGTTTTTGGCTAACGTATATATAATCTGCGGCACCACTTTGCTTACGTATATATTGCACGCTGAAATAGAGGCGAGGTGGCTTTCCTCTTTTTGGGCCGCAGAGGGTATATTCGTATTCATGCTGGGCTTTTTGTTGCGTAAAAAGACCTTCCGCATTTGCGGGTTTTTGGTCTTGGGCTTAGCGATCTTGCGGGTGGGTTTTTTTGACCTGTCCGGAATCAACACCATTTATCGTATATTTGCCCTTTTAATTTTAGGGCTGGTATCTTTATCGATATCTTTTTGGTACTCAAAAATCAGGTCTGAATAAAAACGCCGTTTTTTATGCGCGATAGGGTCCATTATTCCACAGATCTCTCCAATCGACTGCTGGTCAAAGAAGCCGGCAATATCTATGCTCTGAGCGGGGAATTCAAAATAGAGAAGAACACACTAGTTTTTGATCCCCAGCGCAAGAGTCCTTTAGCAGAACAGTTGCGCCTGCCTAAAAGAATAAAGTTTGAAGGGCGCTGGCAGCTGGATGAAAATCATGATTTGCAGCTTGTTCTAATCGAAAACGAGAGCCAGTATGATGGGGATAAGCTAAAGATCCACGGCAAAGTCATCAGTGCCAGTGCCAATGAAATGACTTTTCAGGTCCACTGCAAAAAGGGTGCCAGCCAAGATGTCATAACGCTGCTTAGATTGGGCGGTAGATGGCAGGCGGATGAGCTCAATAGACTACAGTTTCTGGTCAGCAAGGATAGAGATGAAGATATCTTGCGCTTCAAAGGGCAGTGGCAGTTGGATCCCAAGCAAAAAATAGTCTATAAATATTATAAACAACAATTAAAACGTAAGATAAAAGTAGAAGAAGAACTTATCCTCAATGGTTACTGGCAGATAAACACAAAAAACAGGCTGGCCTATATTTTAGGACTGAAAAACTGGTCTTTTTTTGAATTCCGGGTACAATTAGAGAGCCCTGTCATCTTGGGCAAGGCCGGCGAGATAAGATATCGTATCGCTATTGGCACAAAAGAGTTAAAGAGCAGGCGGCTTTTATGTCTTTCTGGTAAATGGAAGATAGGTCGCAGGCACGATATTTACTTTGAATGCGAGTACGGGGCTGACGTTATGCATAAAGTGGTGTTTGGTGCCCGTGTATCTGTGGATAAGTCCAGGAATTTTTTGTTTGAGCTGACCAATAAAGAAGGACAGGACCTGGGCATTGCGGTCACGTTTACGCGCAGTTTTCTGCGCAAAGATGCTTTGGTTTTTGCGCGTTTGGCTCAGATAGAGAAGGACCTGCGCTTTGAATTAGGCGCAAGCATAAAGTGGTGAAAATAGGGGGTAGGAGATGAAGGCTTTTTTAGTGGGTCTAGTGGCGTTAATCGCCGCTTCTTTGTTTTTTTGGCTGGGAATGTTGTTGTTTCCGCTTTTGGTGGTTTTGGGTCTGGTGGTCCGCATTTTAATCGTAGTAGTCTTGCTGGGTTTTGCCATTTGGCTTTTGGGAAAGTTTATCATCTATGCCTGGCAGAAAGTAAAGTGACCAGGAGCGACTATGGAAGTCAAAGTCAATAGATCGATTTTACAATTAGCGCAAGGGGATATAACCAAGCAGGATACGCAGGCCGTAGTTAATGCGGCGAACTCACGGTTGGCGCCAGGTGGAGGTGTGGCCGGGGCGATACACCGTGCTGCCGGAGCCCAATTATGGCAGGAATGTAAGACGCTAGGCGGGTGCCTGACAGGCGAGGCTAAGATAACCAGAGGATACAATCTGCCTAATCAATACGTTATCCATACAGTGGGACCGGTTTATGGCAGCGGTGGCGATGACGGACAGATGCTTAAAAACTCTTATTTAAACTCTTTAAGAGTGGCTGAAGAGAATAAGATCGAGTCGATTGCCTTTCCGGCTATAAGCACAGGAGCCTTTGGTTATCCGGCTGAAGGGGCGGCGCGCATTGCCTTAAGTACTATACTCGAATATTTAGGTGGAAAAACAGAGATTAAACTGGTAAAATTAATACTCTATGACAGTAGGTCTTTGGCTGTTCATAGCGGTATTTTGAAAGAGATAACTTAGGACCTGGAGGTTGAGCATGGAAATAGCGATAGTGAAAGAGATAGCCGCCCACGGTAAAGAGACCAGGCCTATTCTTCTGCCCCGTGAGGTAAAGAGGTTAGCCGAGGAAGGGCATCGTGTCTTTGTAGAGAAGGGCTTGGGTAAGAGGATTTATATTCCTGATAAAGAATATGAGAGTCACGGGGCCAGGTTGACAGCGAGCCGAAGGGAGCTATTTAGGAAGGACATTGTGGTAAAGCTAAAACCCCCTTTAGCGGAAGAATTCAAGCTTTTAAAGAATAACCTGCTTTTTTGCATGCTGCATGCGGAGCAGAACCCGCAATTTGTGAGGATGTTGGCCAATGCGAAGGCCAAAGCTATTGCCATGGAGTTGGTGGTAAATAGTGCTGGCGAGAGACTGGTGACCTGTTGTGAGATGGCCGGAGAACAAGGGATGATTATGGCTTTTCACATGTCCAAGAAGGCGCCGGCGGACTGTAATGTATTGCAACTTGGTTACGGTTCAGTGGCTACAGGGAGCCTGAAAGTAGCCTTTAGCTTAGGGGCGAGGGTGAAGATCTTGCGCAAGGGCCAGTATAGGTTTATCAGGCGCTTTTTGCGTAATCGCGATATCGTGGTCAACGCCATATGCTGGCCAAAAGAAAAAAGAGACGATAAAGAATATTTGGTCACCAGGGATATGCTGCGGCTACTCAACAAAGGCGCGATAATCTTAGACCTTTCCGTGGATTATCCCAGCCCCATCGAGACCTGCCACCCCACTTTAATAGACAGGCCCGCATACGAAATCGACGGCGTTACGCATATCAGCATATTCGGCTATCCCGGCTTAGCCCCTATATCAAGCTCCGCAAGATACAGCAGGCAGGTCCTTCCGCTTTTATTGCGAATAGCCTCGGCGTCCTTGGAGAGATTGCCGCTTCACTTAAAGAAGGCATTGATTGACCCACAGTATTATGTTTAATCGAAAGAGACGATGAAAAAGGCCCTTTTGGTAATAGGTGATAAAAATATAGCCAGGCACAGGCCATATGTGTCTTTCAGAAAATTTGTGGAATATGCCCAGAAGCTACAGCGTAAGAAAGGTTTTGAGCTCAAAATTGTAGGCTATTCCCAGCTTTTTTCCGGCAAGGCCCCCAGAATAAAATCAGCGGCGATAAAAGTCATACTCTTTTTTCCCTATAAATATTGGAACAAGAATATAGAGAGATATCGGGATGGCCGGATATACGGAGAGAAAAGCTTCGGCCGTGAATTTAAGGCCTATTTGAGAAAGGTCAAGAAGAGCGTTGCCGGTTCTTATAGGGGTAAGAGAATAGAATACCTCAATCATCCAGAGGTATGTTGCATAGACAGGGATAAAAAAGCGACCAAGGATATATTAAGTAAAAATGAGGTCATGACCCCGCGCACATTCAAAGTCGGGACTTTTGACCATCTTCAGAAACTCATCGATAGGGGAATAAATCTATATATAAAGCCCAGATTCGGGGCAATGGGCAAAGGTATTACATATATAGACAAGCAGAAGGTCATATCTAACTTTCTCTTTCGAAAAGGTGAGGTGGTAAGCAGGAGCCGGGATTTTAACTGGCGGACTGTACACATCAAAGATAAAGAAAAGTTCCTCAATCGGTTGCTTAGCAGGGGCTTTATCTGCGAGGAGGCGATAACACCGCCGACTATAAGAGAGCGAAGGTTTGATTTCAGGGTATATGTCATGTTTGGCAAGGTGGTCTATCTCTATGCTAAATCCTCACCTAAAGGTTCCTTGGTGACCAATTGGTCCCAAGGCGGCAGAATCGACAAATATAAGACCATATTGAAAAAGCTGGACAAAAAGAAGTTGATGCGGCTTAAGAAGCTGGCAGTGAAGGCGGCCCGGACGCTGGGCTTGAACTTTGCCGGCATAGATATCATTTTTTCCAAAGACTTTAAAAAGGCCTATGTCTTGGAGGGGAATGCCTTTCCTGGTTATGAGAAGGGCTTTAATTTGATGAAATGCTTGCTCGAATCAGTGGTAGAATAATAAGCTTTTGCATTGCGTTTTTTCTAATCCAGTATTTGGTCTGGGCCCAAGGAGAAGACCCCTATTTTGAGGACAATCGCCAGAAGATGGTCGCTGAGCAGATCATCGCCCGTGGCCTGAAGGATGAAGGCGTCCTGGCCGCAATGCGGAAAGTCCCCCGTCATAAATTCGTCCCCGATGATTTGAAGATATTCGCCTATCTGGACCGTCCTTTGCCCATCGGCCATGGCCAGACTATCTCTCAGCCCTATATAGTGGCGTTGATGACAGAATTGGCCGGGCTTAAGCCGGAATACAAGGTATTGGAAATAGGTACAGGCTCCGGCTACCAGGCAGCGGTCTTGGCGGAGCTGGTTGCTGAGGTCTATACGATTGAAATATTAAAGCCATTGGCCGACGAAAGCCGCCAGAGGCTTGAAAGCCTGGGGTATGATAACATACATGTCAAGTGCGCAGATGGCTATCTTGGCTGGCAGGAGCACGCGCCCTATGATGCCATTATTGTCACTGCCGCCCCTGAAGAAGTGCCGCCGGTACTTATAGAGCAGCTCAAAGAGGGCGGGCATTTGGTGATTCCCGTAGGCAGCTTTTACCAGGAATTGAAGCTGATTGTTAAAACTGTATCAGGCATAGAGGAAAAATCGGTTATTCCTGTGCGTTTTGTCCCCATGATCAAATCCGAGGAATCGAAAAAAAGATGAGTGAAAAAATAGTCGCTTTATCCGGCATGTTTCTTTTTATGTTGGTCGCTTGGGTTTTTTCCAGCGACCATCGTAGGATCAATTGGCAGGTGATATTCTGGAGCCTGGCCTTGCAGTTGTCTTTTGCCGCCATCATATTCCGTTTTTCGGCGGGCTATGTATTCTTTGATTGGGCCAATAGCGCGGTTATCAAATTTCTTTCTTTTGCCAAAGAGGGTATGTATTTTCTATTTGGTGCTTTGGCGGTTTCGCCCGGTACAGTGGGACCGGCGGGAGAAGGTTCTTTGGGCTTTATCTTGGCCTTTCAGGCCTTGCCTGCAATCGTCTTTTTTTCGGCATTGATGGCCTTGCTTTATTATTTGAAGATCATGCCCTTTATAGTGCGTTTGTTTGCGCTCGTATTTCGAAAACTTATGCGCATAAGCGGTGCAGAATCCCTTTGCGCGGCCAGCAATATCTTTGTAGGCGTAGAGTCTGCCTTGACTATCAGGCCATTTCTTGCCAGGATGACGAGCTCTGAGCTATGTACTATTTTGACTGCCGGCATGGGTACCATCGCCTCCACGGTCTTGGCCGTGTATGTGAGTTTTCTACACGATCAGTTTCCCACCATAGCCGGACATCTGATTTCGGCTTCACTTTTGAGTGCTCCCGCGTGCATAATGATGTCCAAGCTGATCTGCCCGGAAAAGGAGACCCCCGAGACTCTGGGCAGAGTTCCGCACCTGGAGAAACATTCAGCACGAAGCTGGATCGAGGCCATAATCAACGGTGCAAACGACGGAGTAAAATTATGTGTGGGTGTTGTCGCCCTTTTATTGGCTTTCTTGGGCTTGTTGGCAATGGCTAACTGGATATTGGCCAAATGCGCCTATGGAGTAGGATTTATTTTGAATACCCCATTGGATCTGTCCTTAGAAAAACTCTTGGGTTGGGTGTTCTATCCTTTGGTAAGAATAGCGGGGGTCTCGGCCTCTTCGGCCGGACCCATTGCCCAAATACTGGGCGAGAGAGCGGTGGTCACGGAATTGGTCTCTTACCAACACCTATCCGAGTTGATCCGCACAGGAGCAGTAACGGATGTTAGATCCATAGTCATCGCTACTTATTCACTTTGCGGATTCGCCCATTTTGCCTCGTTGGCGATTTTTGTCGGCGGGATTTCCGCGCTGGCGCCCGAGCGTGCCGCCGAACTTGCACGGGTAGGATTTCGCGCCCTCTTAGCCGCCACGCTGGCCTGCCTTTTAACGGGAGCTATCGCCGGACTTTTCTTCTCAGGGCAGCAAAGCATATTGATGTCCTTTAATTAAATACGGGAAGATTTAGGGCTCAGGAAGCGTCTAAAGCAGGAGGAATAGCTATGCAAAAGCTTGAATACAGGTGTGTGTTTG
Source organism: Candidatus Omnitrophota bacterium (assembly GCA_016939375.1). GTDB lineage: Bacteria > Omnitrophota > Gorgyraeia > JAFGHF01 > JAFGHF01 > JAFGHF01. Next base: position 17,225 of record JAFGHF010000073.1, read on the forward strand.
TCTGATGAATCATTTTCCTTTACATGGGCTGCTTAAATTTTTAGAAAAAGAGAAGGATTATGTATTTCTGGACAGCTCTAAGCTGGATAAGGATAATTATCTCAGTTTTGTATTCATGCGTCCGCAGAAGATTATTTCCACGCGCCGGATCGACAAAGTCGGTGAATGTTTAGAGAGCATAGACAGACTGAATAAAAAGGGTTATTATTTAGCCGGCTTTTGCTCATATGAGGCAGGAGAGGCCTTTGAAGAAAAGCTAAAACATAAAATGGACTATGGCTTTCCGCTCCTTTGGTTCGGGGTTTACCGCAAGCCGCTGATCTTTGACCACCGCAGAAGCGCTTTTATATCCGGCTCAAAGGAGTTGATGAAACAGATCAAAGGCCTTGAGAAAAACAAAGGTTTTTTAAAACGCAGATACAGCCTCAAAAATATCAGGGCGTCTATTTCAAGAGATTTTTACCGTAGGGCCATCGCCAAGATCAGAGATCTAATAGCCCAGGGGTTTACCTATCAGGTCAATTATACGTTTAAACTGCAGTTTTCATTTTCTGGGTCTGTTATCGGGCTTTATGCCAGATTGCGCAATAACCAATCGGTATGTTATTCGGCACTTATACATTCAGGTTCTTGGCATGTGCTTTCATTTTCGCCGGAGCTCTTTTTTAGGAAAAAGGGAAACAGGCTCCTGGCCCGTCCGATGAAAGGCACTTATTCAAGAGGCAGGACATTAGCGGAAGATATGCGCAATGCGCAACTACTAAATAGATGTTTTAAAAACAGAAGCGAAAACGTGATGATAGTCGACCTTTTGCGTAATGACCTGGGCCGGATCTCGCGCGCTGGAAGCGTCAAAGTGCCCGCTTTATTTACTGTCGAGCGCTATAAGACCCTTTTACAGATGACTTCTGATATAGTAGGGCGTCTTAAAAAAGACATTGCCCCCAGCAGCATCCTTAGGAATATCTTTCCATCCGGATCGGTGACCGGGGCGCCCAAAATAAAGACTATGCAGATCATCAGGTCTTTGGAAAAGGGCCAACGAAACGTCTATACCGGCAGCATCGGTTATTTTGCTCCCGGAGGAGAAGGGGTATTTAATGTGGCCATACGCACATTGGTCATCGAGAGAGATAAAAAACACGGCGAAATGGGTGTGGGCAGTGGCATTGTATATGATTCTGATGCCTTGGCCGAATATGACGAATGCCGCCTTAAAGCGCGTTTCTTAACCGAGAGCGATAAAGAGTTTGGGCTGATCGAGACGATACTCTGGCAGCGCGGAAAAGGGTATTTTTTGTTAGACCTGCATCTGCGCAGGCTCAATGAGTCAGCGCGCTACTTCGATTTTAATTTCAGGCGCAAAGACATAATCAGCATCCTCAAGAGACAAGAAAGGTGTTTTAGGGCAGAACGTTACAGGATACGTCTTTTACTAAATAAAACAGGAAAAGTCAGTCTACAGGCTTCAGAAATCCATGATCAGCCGGCTGAGAGCTTAAGAGTGCGCTTCGCGCATAAAAAAGTCCATTCCAATGATGTCTTTCTCTATCATAAGACCACAAACCGTAAGGCTTATGACCGGGAATATAGGAAAAACAGACTGTTAGGGTATTTTGACGTGCTTTTTGAGAATGAAAGAGGAGAGGTTACGGAAGGGGCGATATCGAATATCGTGATCAAGAAGGGCAGGCATCTTTATACACCGGCCTTAAAAAGCGGGCTGCTAAACGGTGTCTACAGACAATATCTATTTAAGAAGGAAAAACGCTTAATAGAGGAGAAGGTGCTTTTTAGGAAGGATGTTAAAGAGGCAGATGAGATCTATTTGATCAATTCAGTGAGGGGAATGCTGAAGGTGGACCTTGAAGACAAAGATAATTGATTCACATTTTACGGCTTTTTGGGGAGTGTTCTTAAACCTTGACTGCAATCTAAATTGCCATTATTGCATACAGAAGATTTCACATCCAGCGAAACCGCCGGCCCATTACCAAATACGCACAGGCAAAGAATGGGTAAGGGCCCTAAATGCCATAGAGGGCAGGACAAAAAGACGTTTTTTGCGCCGGCCGCGCGTGAAAAAACTTTCTGTCCTGGGCGGCGAGCCCACAATTTATCCCGATTTTATTTATGTGCTCGACAATCTGGACCAAAACTGGAAGATAACCGTGACTTCCAATTTTGACTCGCCTTTTTTCGACAAAGACCTCAGTTTATTAAAAGAGACCAAAAACAAAAAAAGACTGCGTTTTAACGGCTCGCTTCATTTCGTGCAGACTCCTATAGAGAAGTTTATTGAAAATGTGCAAAAATTAAAAAAGACAGGCGTTAAAGTGCATACCTTGTTTGTGGTATTGCATCCGGCATATCCTGATAGGGTATTGGAGTATAAAAAACAGCTTTTAAAAATACATCCCCGTGTAAAACTACAGCGTTTCTTGGGTTTTTACAAGGGCGACTTATACCCTAAAGGTTCAGAGGAGTGCCTGGCCAAGGAACAAAAAGACGGTATTGCCAACTATACTCTTTACCAGGAGGCATTCGGCCAAAAGAAGGCTTCGGCAATATTTTGTCACAGCGATAAAGTGCTGATTGCGCCCAACGGCGATATTTATAATTGTCATTACAAGGTGTATACAAATCATAAAGACAAGCTGGGCAGCCTCTTTGAGGACGAAGTCAGAGTCCATATCCCGCGCGAATATTTTCTTTGCGAAGACTTCGGTTTTTGCAACCCTTGCGATTCAGAGGGGCACCTTTTCCGGACTTTAGACGGTAAAGTAGAATCAATTGCGGAGGCTAAAAATGTTTAAGCGGAAATTATATCTTATCATGTCCTATGTGCTCATCGCGACTTTAGCGGCGGCCTTAAGCGGTTGCACGACCCTTTACAACCCTGCCACCGGTCAAAAAGAGACCTACTTTATAAGTACTGCCCAGGAAATGGCGATAGGGGAAAACGTGGAGAAGGAGGTCCTAGAGACATATAAGGTCTCCGGGGACAAGAAGAAACAAGATTATGTCGATCAGATAGGCCAAAAAGTAGCTTCGGTCTCAGACCGCCAGGACCTAGACTATAAATTTGTCGTCCTTGACGATAAAGAGTTGAACGCCTTTACTATACCGGGAGGCATCGTCTATATCAATACAGGACTTTTGGATATCTTAAATGATGATGAGGTGGCTGCCGTACTGGCCCATGAGATCGGTCATGTAGCTGCCCGCCACTCGATAAAAAGGATTCAGAGCCAACTGGGATATCAGCTCCTATTGACAGTAGCGGTTGTAAGTGTAAATAAAAACGATCCTAATGCGGCTAAAACAGTGGCCCAGGGCAGTAACGCGATTTTTGAGTTAGTGCAATTGGGATATTCCCGCAGAGACGAGCTCCTGGCGGACAGATTATCAATAAAATATACTTACAAGGCAGGATATAACCCTTGGGGCATGGTCGAGGCCTTAAAGAAACTGCAAGCCCATAGTGAAGAAAAAGGCGGTTGGGGCGGGCCGGTTATCTTAAGGTCGCATCCTTATATAGAAGACCGTATCCGCGCCGGTATTGCCGAGGTAGGCAACTTGCCTGAAACGAAACTTTGATGGATAAGAAAAAAGCCGTTGCCTTGAGGGTTGTGAAGAAGTTGCGCCAGCACGGATTCTCTGCTTACTTCGTCGGTGGCTACGTAAGAGACATGTTGATGCGCAAGGCCCCTAAGGATATAGACATAGCGACGGATGCCCGGCCGCAACAGATTAAAGAAGTGTTTAAAGAGAAGATCTACTCTGTAGGGGCCAAATTCGGCACATTGCTTTTAGTAAAGGGTAATAATGTTTTCCAGATCTCAAGCTTTAGAGGAAAAAGGAAATCTTACAGCCGCAGCCTTGACAGGGACCTCAATCTTAGAGACTTTACCATAAACGCGCTTGCTTATGAGCCCATAAAGAAAAAGACTATCGATTTGGTAGGCGGCAGAAAAGACATCCGCGATAAGACAATCCGGGCTGTGGGTGATGCGCATGCGCGCTTTAAAGAAGACCCTTTGAGGCTTATCCGGGCTATACGCCTGGAGTGCACATTGGGCTTTAAGATCGAGAAAGATACTTTTTTGGCTATAAAAGAAATGGCAGCGGCTGTAAAAAAGGTGAGCAGGGAGAGGCTCAGGGATGAATTGACCCTGATATTTACAAGCGCCAATCCGGGCAGGGGCATGAAGCTGCTTGATGAAAGTGGCCTGCTAAAAGAGGTCTTACCCGAAGTAGATAGCCTCAAAGGCGTAGAGCAACCCCGTGCCTTCCATCCCGAGGGGGATGTATTTGCACACACGCTTTTGATGATGAAAAAACTCAAAAAGCCTTCTTTGGCATTGGCCTTTTCTTGTCTTCTCCACGACATCGGCAAACCCGCCACTTTTCAGGTCTCAGACCGGATCAGATTCAGTGGGCATGATAAAGCCGGTGCCCAGATAAGCGATAATATATTAAAAAGACTCAGGTTTTCCAATAAAGACAGAAAAGACATCGTATCCTGCATAGAAAACCATATGCGCATGATGGAGGCGCCCAAGATGCGCGAATCGACTTTAATCAGATTGTTTTGCCGCCCCACATTCGATACGGAATTAGAGTTACACCGCATAGATTGCCTGGCCAGCCATAAAGACTTGAGCGTCTGGCGCTTCCTGCAGCGGAAATATCGGGGATTTAAGAAAGCAGTGCAAATACCCAAACCGCTTTTGGATGGATATGAATTGATAAAAATTGGCTTTACTCCCGGTCCGATTTTTGGTAAAATCCATAGACAACTGATAGACCAGCAGATGGAAGGAAAGATTAAAAATAAGAGCCAGGCGCAAAAATGGGTGTGCCGGACTTTTATAAAGGAGAAATTGGATGCCCAGACCTAAGTTAAAGCATGATTTTACGAAAGAAGACCCTTGGCGCATATTCAGGATCATGAGTGAATTTGTGGAGGGCTTTGAGGAATTATCCGATATCAACAAGGCAGTCTCTATCTTTGGTTCTTCAAGGGTAAAGCCAAGGAGCCAATATTATAAATTAGCCCAAAAAACGGCTAAGGTCTTCAGTAAAGCCGGATACGCCATTATTACCGGCGCCGGCCCGGGAATAATGGAGGCGGCAAATAAAGGGGCTAAGGAAGCCAGGGGTGAGTCTATCGGCCTGAATATCTTGGCGCCGATACAGCAAAAGCCCAATAGGCATCTTACGCGGTTGATAGAATTCAGGTACTTTTTCTGCCGCCGGGTGATGTTCGCCAAATATAGTCAGGCCTTTCTTATTTTTCCTGGCGGGTACGGTACGATGGATGAATTTATGGAAGCGATTACTCTCATCCAGACTAATAGATTGGCCGCGCGCCCCGTGATCCTTTTCGATAAAAAGTATTGGCGCGGGCTTTTGGATTGGATTAAACATACAATGGTCGCCAAGAACATGATTGATACCAGCGACTTGGATATCTTTAAATTGGTAGAGACGCCTCAGGAGGCACTGGCGATAGTAAACGGCAATGGAAGAAGATAGAGATTTTAGAGAAGAGCCTTTGGATTTTTCCGGCTCCAGCGCCCACCGCAAATGCCCTTATTGTGGCGAGACCTTGAGCGCGGAGGAGCTGGAAAACTATGCATCTTGGGAGGGCAATACTTTTATCTGTCCGAATTGCCGTAAGCGGCTGAATATTGATGAATTGGGAACAGCGATATGAAAACAAGGAGATTTTTTAATGTCTGACGAGAAGGAAAAAGAACAAAAGCCTGTAGAAGAAAAGGCGCAGGAGGAAGCAGCCCAGCCGAAAGCACAGGCTGAAGAGACAAAGCCAAAGGAACTGAATGCGCAAGAAGAGAAGCCCGCTGAGAAGAAAGAGGCGCCAGAGAAAGCCCCGGCAGCTGAAGCAGCCCCGCCGAAAGAAGAAACACAAGGGCTTGAGAAAAAAAAGAAAAAGATCAATCGCCTGACTTTGAAGGAACTGGAGAAGAAAATAAACGAGGTCCAGGAAAAAATGGGTAGCCTTAGTTCATCTTATGCCCGGGGGCTGCTCAGGCAAAAAGAACAGCTGCTTTCGGAAAATGCCGCGGCTAAAGGACCTCAGGCCGAGGCAGTAAACCCTGAGGATAAAGTAAAAAATGAATGACCGTCGCCTTAATGATTTTGCTATTGCCGCTTTCGTATTGGGAATTATCTCTTTTGTACAAATATTCGGGATGGAAAAGGCGATTGCGGCGATAGTCTTTGGCATTTTGGCTTTAAGGCAGATTGCCCGTCCCGATAATCAAGAGCGCGGTGAAGGCCTGGCTGCCTGGGCTATTGTATTGGGAGCGATCTATGCTATTATCGCGGGCATAGCATTATTCAGCCTTATCAAAAACCCCGAACTTTTAGAACAGATGCAACAGTTGCTTAAAAAACCCATGGCTCAATAACGAGGAAAGATATATGGCAAAGACTATCCAAGAGATCAACGAAAAGATAAAGAAGGGAAAAGCCGTCGTAGTGACTGCTGAAGAGATCATAGACCTTGTTGATAAGAAAGGTCTTAAGCAGTCGGCTAAAGAGGTAGACGTCGTTACCACCGGTACTTTCGGTCCCATGTGTTCTTCCGGCGTATACTTGAATGTCGGACATACCAAACCCAAAGTGAAACTCGGTGGGGGACGGGCTTATCTTAATGACGTGCCTTTGTATACGGGTTTTGCCGCTGTAGACGCCTTTCTTGGCGCCACCGCCTTACCTGACGAAGACCCGCGCAATGAGGTCTATCCCGGTTCTTTTAAATATGGCGGAGGACATGTTATTGAAGAATTGGTCTCCGGCAAGGATATAAAATTGCGGGCCCGCTCTTATGGCACTGATTGCTATCCCCGTAGAGATCTAGAGACCTTGATTAATATCAAGGATATCAACGAAGCCGTATTGTTCAACCTGCGTAATTGTTACCAGAACTACAATGTAGCTGTCAACCTATCCGAGCGGATCATTTATACCTATATGGGGGTATTGAAGCCAAACCTGGGTAATGCCAATTACTGTAGCGCTGGTCAACTTTCTCCGCTTTTAAATGATCCTTATTACAAGACGATCGGTATAGGCACTAAGATATTTTTGGGCGGGGGTATCGGTTTTATTACTTGGCATGGTACCCAGCACAACCCGACAGTTAAGCGCAGCGATAAGGGCATTCCCTTAAACCCCGCGGGCACTTTGGCGGTTATCGGCGACTTAAAACAGATGAAGCCCGATTGGCTTTGTGGCACTACTATGCACGGATATGGAGTGAGCCTTACAGTAGGCATAGGCATACCTATTCCGGTGCTTAATGAGGAAATATGTGGCTACACTGCTGTGCGCGATGAGGAGATCTACGCACAGGTAGTTGACTATGGCAAGGCTTACCCTCAGGGAAAAGCAGAAAGCTTAGCCCAGGTAAATTACGCGCAATTAAAAAGTGGAAAGATAGAAGTAGAAAATAAAGAAGTCCCCACAGGCAGTTTATCCAGCTATGCCAAGGCTAGAGAGATCGCCTGCCAGCTGAAAGGCTGGATCGAAAAAGGGGATTTTCTGCTGACTGAACCGGTCGCTGGACTGCCTGGGTCTGAATCCGGCTACACTTTTAAATCTCTGAAGGAGAGACCGGTAAAATAAAGGACAAAAAGAAAAAGGAGATCATGCGGGACAGAAAGTCCCGCATTATTTTAATCATGAAGGTACTGGCTATTTTGGGTTCACCGCGCAGGGGCGGCAATGCTGAGACGCTTTTAGATAAAGCGTTAGAAGGTGTGCAGTCTACCGGGGTCAGCCTGGAAATAGAAAAGGTGGTCCTTAATGAACTGAAATTCTCTCCCTGCCAGGAGTGTGGTGGTTGTGATAAGACAGGCAGGTGTGTTCTCAAGGATGCAATGCAGGATATCTATAAAAAGATCGACCAAGCAGATGCAGTGATCATATCCTCGCCGATTTTCTTCGGCAGCCTGCCGGCCCAGGTAAAGGCGATGATCGACCGCTATCAGTGCCGATGGGTGGCGAAATATATTTTAGAAGAAAAAGAAATCCGGCCGGCGAAAAAGGGTCTTTTGATTCTAGTCGAGGCCAGCGCAAGAGAAAGTTTTTTAAAGAACGCGCAGAGCATAATAAAAAATTTCTTTGCCGTAAGCAATATCGGCTTTACAGCCAAACTTTACTGTCCGCAAGTAGATAAAAGGGGAGATATCCTAAAAGACGAAGATTGCCTAAAGCGGGCCTTTGAGTTGGGCAAAGAAACCATAAAAAATGATGGAAGGGGACAATGAAGGATAAGTTGAGAGAGTTAAAGACTTGGATAAACGACTGCGCCAGACTTTGCCAGCCCGATGAGATCGTATGGATTGATGGTTCACAAGCGCAGAAGGAGCGTTTAGAGAAAGAGGCTTTTGCAACAGGAGAACTGTTTCCTTTGGACTCTAATAAGCTTCCCGGTTGTGTGTTACATCGCACAGCGATTAACGACGTCGCCCGGACCGAGGGCCTTACTTTTATCTGCACTAAAAAGAAACGTGATGCCGGGCCCACTAATAATTGGATGGCTCCCCGAGCTGCCTACAGAAAAGCAAGGGCCATTTTCAAAGGGGCGATGAAGGGTAGGACTATGTACGTGATACCTTTTTCTATGGGCCCCATAGGCTCTCCTTTTAGTAAAATCGGAGTAGAGCTTACCGACTCCCGCTATGTAGTGCTGAATATGTTGATTATGACCAAGGCAGGCAGGGATGTGCTTAAGTATTTAAGGAAAGACCCCAGGTTTACCAAGTGCCTTCATTCAAAAGCCGAATTGGATATCGAGAAGCGTTTGATATTGCATTTCCCCGAAGATAATACGATTTGGAGCGTAGGTTCCGGTTATGGCGGCAATGTCCTTTTAGGGAAAAAATGTCTTTCGCTGCGCATTGCCAGCTATCTGGCCAAACGGGAGCATTGGATGGCCGAGCATATGCTGATTATGGGAATTGAAAAGCCAAGCGGACAAATTCAGTACATTGCCGGAGCATTCCCCAGCGCCTGCGGTAAGACTAATCTGGCGATGTTATTACCGCCCAACGGCTTGAAAAAGAAAGGTTATCGTATCTGGACAGTGGGAGATGATATTGCCTGGATGCGTGTTGATTCCGATGGCGCCCTTTGGGCGATTAACCCGGAGGCGGGATTTTTCGGGGTTTCCCCGGGGACCAACAAAAAAAGCAATCCGGTGATGATGCAAACCATAAGGAAAGATACTATTTTCACCAATGTCCTTCTAAAAGATGACGGCACAGTCTGGTGGGAAGGGGCAGATGGAAAGGTCCCCAAAAGAGGCATTAATTGGGAGGGCAGGAGATGGCATCCGGGAATGAAATATGAGGACGGAAGGCCGGTTTGCGGAGCGCATCCCAATGCCCGGTTTACCACCCCCATTGTCAACTGTCCCTCGGTCTCTTTTCGCCTGGAACACCATCATGGGGTACCGATCTCGGCGATTATTTTAGGAGGACGCAGGGCCCATCTGGCGCCTTTGATATATGAATCCTTTAATTGGCAGCATGGCGTGTTTGTAGGCGCGACTATGGCCTCAGAACGTACCGCTGCCCAGTTTGGAAAATTGGGTGAAGTGCGCCGTGACCCCATGGCCATGCTTCCTTTTTGCGGATACAATATGGGAGACTATTTCGCCCATTGGTTGGTTATGGGCAGGCGGATGAAAAGGCCTCCCAGGATTTTTCACGTCAACTGGTTTAGGCAAGATGAGAAAGGAAAGATTCTTTGGCCTGGATTTGGAGAGAACCTGCGTGTGTTAGAATGGATACTCGACCGTTGTAATAATCGAGTAGAGGCAAAGAAAACAGCGATAGGATATCTGCCCAAAATCGAAGATTTGGATATGACCGGCCTGAATATTCCTAAGGACAGACTCAAAAAACTCTTAGATATAGACAAAAAAGACTGGCTCAAAGAGATACAAAGTATAAAACATTTTTTTGCTAAGTTTAAAAGGACCTTGCCTAAAGAGATACGAGAGGAACTGCGTCTTCTTGAGCAGCGAATAAAGTCGAACAGATGAGCGTGTATGATATAGTCTTGCGGCGGCGCAGCATCAGGTGCTTTAAGAAAAAGAAGGTCCCCTTTTCAATCCTTAAAAAGTTGGTCAACGCTGCTCGCTTAGCGCCTTCGGGAGCGAATATACAGCCTTGTGAATTCATAGCCGTAAACGATCAGGCTACCGTGAACAAAATATTTCCGGCTTTAAAATGGGCAGGCTATATAAGACCGCAAGGAGATCCACCCAAAGGACGTGAACCAAGAGCTTATATAGTTGTATTGATAAATAGGGATAAAAGGCCGCTTTGCCCAGAGGCCGATGCCGCGGCCTGTGTGGAGAATATTTTACTTGTTGCTTGGGGGTATGGAATAGCCAGTTGTTGGTTAGGCGCTATCGATAAGAATAGGCTCGGAAGAGTACTCAGGTGCCCCGCTCATTGCGAGGTCAAATACGTTGTAGCTCTTGGATATCCGGATGAGAGGCCGCAGGTGGAAACGGCTAGAGGCTCGATAAAATACTACAAGGATAAGAAAAGCACATTGCGTGTGCCTAAGCGCAGTTTGAAAGAAATATTACATAGGAACATATATCGATGAATGTTTTACTGCATATTTGTTGCGCGGTCTGCGCCTCTGCTTGCGTAGAGAAGTTGCGCCAGGAGGGTCATCGGGTCTGCGGGTTTTTTTACAATCCCAATATACATCCTCCGGGTGAATATTTAAAGAGATTGCATGAGACCGAGGAGGTGGCCAGAAAAGAAGGCTTTTCGCTGATCATAGGCGATTATAATGTCCATAACTGGTCGGTAAGGACCACCGGCTTGGAAGATGAGGCAGAGGGGGGCAAGCGTTGCCTGGAGTGTTTTGGGCTGCGCTTAGAAAATACCGCCCGATTAGCCCGGGAGAAAGGCTTCGATGCGTTTACGACTACACTTACGATCAGCCCGCATAAAAATTCCCAGGCTATAAACGAGATCGGACGTAATATTAGCGATGAACTTTTTTTGGTCCGCGATTTTAAAAAGAAAGACGGGTTTAAAAGGGCGCAGGAGCTGGCCCGCAAATACAGCCTTTACCACCAGAATTATTGCGGCTGTATTTATAGCCTAAACGAAAGGCAAAAGAATGGCAGAATACAAAAAAGCACATGCTCGCTCAGGACTAAAAGCCCCGCTTCCTAAAATCGAGTGTTTTCCCAACCAATACAAGAGTTATGAGATCGTTCTCTCTATCCCCGAGTTTACTTCTATTTGCCCTAAAACAGGATTGCCCGATTTTGGCATAATCACTATCACTTATGTGCCTAATAAGCTTTGTCTGGAGCTTAAGTCTCTAAAATTTTATATTTTGGCTTACAGGAATTTGGGGATTTTTAATGAAAACGCGGTCAATCGCATTCTGGATGATATGGTCAAGGCCTGCCGGCCCAAAAAGGCCTCAGTCCGCGGTGAGTTCAACCCGCGCGGCGGGATAAAAATAGAAGTTAGCGCCAGATACCCCCGAAAAAACTCTTAAGCCATATTGCGCCAAGGAGAGCCCCTGCTAGTGTTGTTCTCTTTGCGAAGGTTCTATCTTCCAGGCTCTAGCCGAGACAATCAAAGCAAGAAAAAGAGTGAAAATAAGCCAGTCTCTGCCGATAACTATCAGTGAGAGTACGGGATAATTTTCATAAGGAACGGCGAACTCATTTATCAGAGAATTGACCAGGAGGATTACCAGTACGATGGGGATGACTATTTTTACCAAATTGTCCCAAAGAGCGCTTAGGCCAAAAGTCGAAGTATGGTTAATATGCTCTCTTAACTTCTTTGATCTATAGATCCAGCCGACAATAATACATTCCATTATAGCCGCTACTACCAGACCATATTGAGTAAGGAAGTGGTCTGCGATATCTAACCAGAACAATCCTCCCTGAGTGGCAAAGATTATACTGCCAAAAAATCCGCTGATACAGAGTATAGAGACCACTGGCTTACGGGAATAATGGAATTTATCTACTATTCCGGATGTAAAGGCCTCGATAATGGAAATCGATGAGGAGAGTCCGGCGATGACCAGGCTGCCGAAGAACAGAATGCCGAATATTCTGGAGAAGGCGGGCAGAAGACTTATCGCCTTGGGAAAGGCCACAAAAGCAAGCCCGATCGATTGAGATACCACCTCGCCTATAGGCTGTGCTGTCGCTTGGGCCATATAGCCTAGGACTGCAAATACTCCGCAGCCGGCGAAGATAGAGAATAAACAATTGGTCAGGCTTATAGTAATGGAGTCCTTTACAATTTCAGTTTTGCGGGGCAGGTAAGAAGCATAGGCTATCATTATTCCAAAGCCCAGGCTTAAAGTAAAGAATATCTGAGAAAAAGCATCTATCCAGACCCCTGCTTCCTTCAGCTTACTAAAATCAGGCCTTAAATAGACTCTTAAGCCTTCAGCGGCCCCGGATAAGCGTAAGCTCCAGAAGACCAAGACAGCGATTAGAATAAAAAGAAGAGGCATGAAGAACTTGTTTGCCCTTTCTAATCCTTTTTCTACTCCCAGAAACACGATCAGCCAGTTTAAGGTCCAGACTATGGTCAGGGCCAACAGAATTGGGGCCCTGACATTGCCGATTTGAAAAGGCGAGGAACTAAGCATCAGGAAGTTTTTAAAGAAAAAGCTGTTGGGGTCTGCGCCCCAGGAAATATTGAAAGAATAAAAGAAGAAATTCAGGCACCAGGATATGACCACAGAATAATAGAGCACTATACCGAACATCACGAAGATTATTTGCCACCAGCCGGTCCACTCCCAGTTTTTACTTACAGCCGCGTATGATGCAGGCGCCGAACCCCTCATTTTGTGACCCAGGCCGATCTCTAAAATCATCAGCGGTACTCCTACTACTACCAAAGCAATAAAATAAGGGACCAAAAAAGCCCCTCCTCCGTTCTTATAACATAGATAAGGAAACCTCCAGATGTTACCTAACCCTATTGCCGAACCGATAGCCGCTAACAAAAACCCTATATGGGTCTTCCATTGTGGCCTATGATGGGCCAATTGCGTGCTCATTTTTTCTCTCCTTGTTGCTAATTAGACCCCTCGCCTTATCAGGTTCGGGGTAAGTTCAAGCATAAAAGTTATATCCCTCAATCTTAGAATCGACTCCATAACTTATGCTTTCACTTATTATACACAAAAAGAACAATTCGTCCAGAAGAAAAAAGCTCTCAGCGGGCTTTTGCAGCTTTTTATTGACATTGTGCGCACGTTATATTAAGATACTTTATTGAATATGTTGAAGATAGAAAAAGGCGCAAAAATTGCTGTAATCGGAGATGGCGGGTGGGGGACGACTCTGGCCATATTGCTGCATAATAAAGGCTATAAAGTCTGTTTATGGGGTGCCTTTGCCGATTATTTGGAAGTATTAGATAAAAAGCGAGAAAATCCGAAGTTTCTTCCTGGCTTTGAGATACCCCGGGGGATATATTTTTCCGCAGATATCAATTTAGCGGTCCAGCAGGCCCGGCTCATAATCTTGGCGGTGCCTTCCCATTTTTTAAGAGATGTGCTTTCGCAAATTAAAAAGGAAAGCTTATCCGAAGCAGTTGTCTTAAGCGCTGTCAAAGGCATAGAAAATGATACGCTGATGCGCATGAGCGAGGTCGCGGAGGATGTATTGGGGCCGCTAAATAAAGCTGCACTTTCCGGGCCGACAATATCCTGCGAGGTAGCCAGGGGCATTCCGGCGACCTGTGTGGTTGCCAGCGAAAAGCGAGAGCTTGCCCGAACTGTCCAAGATGTCTTGATGAACGAGCGTTTCCGGGTTTATACCAGCGGTGATATAGTCGGCGTAGAGCTGGGAGGCGCGTTAAAAAATGTCATAGCCATTGCCTGCGGTATTTCTGACGGCTTAGGATTTGGCGCTAATACAAAAGCGGCTATCTTGACCAGGGGGCTTGTGGAGATCTGCCGTTTGGGCCAGGCAATGGGCGCTAGACCTGAGACATTTTCGGGTTTAAGCGGATTAGGCGACCTGGTGACTACATGCATTAGCCCTCACGGCAGGAACCGTTGGCTGGGAGAGCAGATCGGAAAAGGAAGAAAACTCAAAGAAATCCTGGAAAAAATGGAAATGGTCGCCGAAGGTGTTAAAACTGCCAAATCTGTTTTTATGCTAGCCGGTAAATATAAAGTGGATATGCCTATCGCCAGCCAGGTCTATACTGTGCTTTACCGAGACAAAGACCCTCAGCGGGCGGTAGAAGAGTTAATGCTCAGGCAGAAAAAGGCGGAGTAAAACCTCGTATGTTAGAGAAAAGATCAGCGGAGAGGTTCAGATTTAGAAACTACATCCAATATGAGAGGATAATGGATGACGGTAGTTACTCACTTCCCGTTACCGTACAGGCGTTGGATCTCAGTTCCCGAGGCATCAGTTTCTATTCAGACGAAAGGATGGGCCTACAGTCTCGCTTGAGAATAATCGTGAATATTGCCGAAAAGAACAAAGCCCAGTTTCTCGGCCAGGTAACACGGATGGAAATATCGGAAGAGTTGCCTAACCGGTTTTTAATAGGCGCCAAAATAGTCAATATCGATGAAGTCAGTAAAACGAAGGTCGATGAATTCATCAGCAAAATCAATATCTACCGTGTATTGGATATGATAGACCTCTCCAACGTCGTAGACGTGCATTTTGTCGCCGGTCACCCACCGATATTGAAAAAAATCGGGAAGATGGAAGTGGCCCAGATGGAACCGCTTGAGCCTTTGATCCTGCGCGATCTGCTGCTTAATATCTTGGATGAGGATCGCTATAGGAAGTTTAATGAAGAGAAAGAGGCTAACTTTGTATTCTTCTATAAAGAAAATATCAGGTTTAGGGTCAACCTTCATCTGCAGCAGGGAAAGGTGGAAGGCGTTTTTCGTGTGATACCTACTGAGGTCAGATTGCCTACCCATCTTGGCTTACCGGTTGCGGTGGAGAAGCTAATGGAGAATAAAAAGGGATTGATCTTAGTCGCCGGCAGGACCGGTTCGGGCAAGACTACCACCGTTGCCTCCATGGTAGATTTTATAAACAACAAACGAAAAGCCATCGTGATCTGCATAGAGAAGCCTATTGAATATATACATACCAACAAAAAATGTTTTATAAAGCAGAGAGAGGTAGGCAGGGATACGCTGTCCTTCTCTAATGCCGCCAAAAACGCATTACGCCAAAATCCGGATGTCCTTCTTATAGGCGAGATCTTGGACAGGGAGACTATGGAGGTGGCCATTACTGCCGCGGAGACAGGTATGCTGGTCCTGACCACTATGCATGCCCCTGATTCGTCGCAGGCCTTAGATAGGATAGTATCTTTTTTCCCTGCCGAGCTGCAAAAACATATGCTTACCAGATTATCCTTAATCTTAAAAGGGATAATCACCCAGGATCTGGTGCCGCGCAGGGATGAGACGGGACTGGTAGTAGCGGCAGAGATATTAATTGCAAACGACGCATTGCGCAGGGTCATGAGGGACGGAGACTGGAAGCAGATACCCACGATCATCCAGACAGGCAAACAAATAGGTATGCAATCTATGAGGGCTTCCCTGGAGCAATATTTCCTCCAGGGTATTATCGCCGGAGAGTACTTCAGGGAATACATCTAAGTTCCTACCTTTTTTTGGAGGGGGCATTGCCACGTTTTAAAATCTACATTATCGCTTTAATCTTTTCTATTTTTTTCACTTCCTGTGCTTTTGCCTTGGAGGAGCAAAGTACCCTCGGGGCCAGAGGACTGGTGATCAGGCAGGCGCGCCATAAAGTCGGCTCCATCTGTGTCTCCGGGCCAGTGGCCTTGGATGAGCAGATAGCCGATACAATAATCTTCAACAATATTAATTCTTTAGAGGATTACTTACAGTGGTTGGGGAGTAATATAAAATATGAAAAGGATGCGCAAGATGACCATTGGGCTGCTCCGCAAGAGACTCTAAACAAAAAATATGCTGATTGCGAAGATTACGCTTTCTTAAACCAGGCGGTTCTAAGGGTGATGGGATATAATAATGCCCAGGTATTGGCTATGGGTGGTTTTGGCTTGCAGCACGCTATCTGTGTATTTGAGAAACAAGGTTGCTATTGGTGGATAGACAATACCAGGCTTAAAAAAACCTCTGCCCGGTCCCTAAAGGAATTTGCCCGCCATATCTTTAATGAGTGCGGAAGCAGCTACCTTTTGGCTATAGACTTTGATAAGAGGGATTGGGATATTTTGTTTAAGCGTTCAACATTATTGGGCAAAGAATAGGAAAAAGGTGTGAATAAAACTACAAAGGTTTTCTTTAGAGGGCTTATTCTGGTCTGTTTAGTTTTCTCTATATGCGGATGCGCCGCTTTGAGAAGCTTTAAAGAAGGTTTTATGGAAGGCGTCAGGGGGCCCGAGCCCAAAAAGACTGAAGACCAGGCCCTTATTCTGTTTGATGACGGAGTCAAGGCTTACGAAAAAGGCCTATACGAGACTGCCAGGAACTATTTTGAACAGATTATAGAAGATTACCCTGAGAGCTCCTTGGTAGAAGTAGCCCTGTATTATCAGGGCGGATGTTATAAAAACACAGGCCAGAACGAAATGGCAGTCTCTGCTTACCGACAACTGATCATGGAATATAAATATGGTTTCTGGGTAGATGCGGCCAAAAAAGAGCTCGCTGAAGTAGAACTGACCATGTAGATAGTAGACCTGCCTTTTTAGATTCCCACACGGTAATAAGAAAATGGCGACAAAAACTAAAATTTTCGCTACTTTGGGCCCTGCTAGCAGCAGCGAGAACATCTTGAGGAAGATGGTGCTCGCCGGTCTAGACGGCGTGCGCCTGAATTTTTCTCACGGCACGCACAAGGACCATCTGGCCAACATCAGGCTTGTGCACACATTAAATAAAAAGATGCGCCGGGCGATAAAGATAATGCAAGACTTGGAAGGCTACCGCATCCGAGTGGGGGAGATGGAAGAAGGGGCTTTTCTTAAGAAGAACTCCGTGTTTTACCTTATGCAGGGCAGGGCCAAAGGAAACGCAAAGGAGGCCTCATTCGATTATTTTGGCACTCTGGCAGCGATCAGGCCGGGAAACCTTATTTATATCGATGATGGAAAAATCTTGCTTAGGGTCCTGGGCCGGGAGAAAAAGCGCCTGAAGACAAAAGTAGTCACCGGCGGCGCTCTAAAGGAGAGAAAAGGTATAAATATCATCGGCGCTGAATTGCACTTTAAGGCCTTGACTGAGAAGGACAAAAGGGATTTACAGGTTGCGATAACGCATCGGCTTGACTTTGTGGCCCAGTCATTTGTCAGAGATGCCCGGGATATCAGTTTGCTTAAAGGCATGCTTGCGGCTAAACATAGTCAATGCAAGGTATTCGCAAAGGTGGAAAATAGGCTGGCCCTGAAGAATATCGACCAGATTATCGATGAGGCTGACGGGATTATAATCGCCCGCGGGGACTTGGGGATTTGTCTGCCCATATACAAAGTCCCCATTTTTCAGAAAGAAGTGATTAAAAAGTGCCGCCTTAAAGCAAAGCCGGTGATCGTGGCTACGCAACTTTTAGACAGCATGACCGAAGAGAAATTGCCCACCAGAGCCGAAGTAAGCGATGTAGCTAACGCCATATTAGATGGCGCTACGCATCTTTTACTCTCAGGCGAGACAGCCATAGGCAGGCACCCGCACAAAGTAGTGGAAATGATGAACAAGATCATCAAAAATACAGAAAGTTATGAAGGTAAATTAGATTCACTTTTTGAGTAGCGATAGATATGAAGCCTAAAAAAACATACCTATACGGCAAAAATTCAGTACTGGAGCGGCTCAAGGCCAACCCAAAAAGTATCCATCAGATCTTTTTGCAGGATAATTTTGATGCGCCGCAGATCATCGATCTGATAACGGCAGGGCGTATCCCTATAAGACGAGTGAGTGAGAGAGAGCTCTACCGGATCAAAAGGGCCGAACGCCTCCAAGGTATCGTGGCCCAGGTGGAAAAGTATAAATACACGCCTTTCGACGAGTTGTTAGATAATCCACCAGAGAAAAAATTTTCATTTGTATTTTTGGACAACATCAATGACCCGCATAACTTAGGCTCGGTATTGAGGATTGCGGCCTGTTTTGGCGGATTTGGCGTAGTGATCCACAGCCATGGTTCTTGCCAGGTCAATGATACCGTGATTCATGTCGCTTCAGGAGGGGAAAACTTTGTCCCTGTCTCAATGGTGAGCAATTTATCCCGGGCCCTGGTCAAAGCAAAGAAAAAGGGATTTTGGGTAGTGGGCACCGTGCTGGAGGACGGAGGGGACCTTAAAAGGGCGTCTTTTCCATTTCCCTTATGCCTTGTGCTTGGTTCTGAGGGCAAAGGCATAAGACAGGGGATTGAGAAACTATGCGATATTAAACTGACATTACCGATGCGGGGAGCGGCACTTTCTTTTAATGTGGCCATGGCCACAGCCATATTTTGCTATGAGATAGAAAAACAGAGAGATGGCCGAACTTAACCGGAGGAAATCTGTGAACCAAAGAGAGCTAAAAAGACTCCTAAACTTTATCACTGAGGCCGGGATGCTTAAGCGGGTGCGCCGCTCGGGCTGGTGGGTCTTGGGTATAAAAGATGTAGAGACCGTGGCCGAGCATAGTTTTCGTTGTGCGGTATTGGGATATATAATCGCCCGGATGGAGAAAGTATCTCCTTATCATGCGCTTTTGATGACGCTGTTCAATGATATCCAGGAGGCAAGGATAAATGATCTGCACAAGATGTCACAGCGCTATTTTAAATATCAAAAAGCCGAAAACAAGGCCTTTGATGAACAGATACAATCATTACCGAAGGATATCAAGGATGAATTAGGGGATATGCGCCGGGAATATTTGAGACAGAAAACACCCGCCAGCATAATCGCCCGGGACGCTGATATTTTAGAATGCCTTATTCAGGCCAAAGAGTACCAGGAGCATGGCTTTAAGGAAGCCTTTAAGTTTATGCGAAAGGCGCCATCTTTTTTAAAGACAAAAAGCGCCAAGAAACTTTGGCGTTCGGCCAAAAATGCCGATCTGAACAAATGGTGGGAGAACTTAAGCGAGTTTAAAAGATAAAAAAGGAGAAAGAAATGGTTGGCATTTCCAGGAAAATGGGCTGGGAGATAATTAAAAGGGTATTTTTACCGGCACTGCTTTTTGTACTATTGATAGTAGCTTACGCGCGCTACAGGATCTATATCGTTCCCTTGATTCCGGAGAGCATACATCAGGACTTGCTAAAATATATAGGCACTATTTTTATTTTCTGCGGCTGCCTGGTTTTTCAAAGGATCGCCTCTGCGGTAGCGGATTGGTATCAAGAAAATATCGCCCCTAATACAGAGACGGAGCTTGATGATAAACTGATTCCGCTTATCAGAAGAAGCGCCAACATAATTATTTGGGTCATCGGGCTTGTCTTGATCTTGCCACTTTACGGGGTAAATATAAGCGTATTGGTCGCCAGTATGGGTGTTGGTTCCCTGGCCATCGCCCTGGCCGCCCAGGATACCATTGCCAATATTATTGCCGGATTCTTGATTATGATCGATGCCCCCTTTAGCATAGGGGACAGGATAAAGATCCCTTCAGGTGAGATAGTAGAGGTCTTAGATATCGGCGTGCGCCGCTCGCATTTCCTGGCCGAGGATAAGTCCGTAATTATAGTACCCAATCAAGATCTAAGTAAAAGCAAAATAATAAACTACACCCTGGGCCAAAAACACAAGACCGGTTCTTGACCCAATCGAAGACCGGTTCTAATTTCCATCGCAGAACTGTCCTTGTCTCAACCAAAAAACCATTCGCAAGTTACTTTTCCAGAATTGCCCGCCAAAAATGCCAACTTACACCAACTTACTTACTTTATAATCTAGTTATATAAAGCATAAAAAAGTATAAAGAAAATACTTGACAAGATCGTCCGGGATGCGGTAATATAGATGTACAATGAAAATGGTCAGGTGTCTTGTTTTATTCTTTGTGGTTTTATGCCTTTTTAGCCCGACTGCTCTCTGGGCGGAGGAAGCCTTGAGCCTAGCTATGTCTTCGGCACTAGACCTTCTTGAAGCAAGGGCAGAAGAACAAAGTGCTCAGTTTGAAAAAAGCCAGGATAGAAAAATCGCCATTGCCCAGGCTTTAGACCAAGCCCAAGAGTATGTCTTAAGCGAGACCTATGGCCAACCTGCCAAAGTAGAAGATAGTAATATTGCCCTTTCGCATATACCATCTTCCCAAAACATCTTTTCTGATTTTTATGTAACTAGCCCCTTTGAGAACATCTGGCAGGGGCTAAAAAGCCTTTCTCCCATATGCTCATATAGTTTATTTGACGATTACTATGACGGCGAAGATGATGCCTTATATGATGACGAGTCAGGGCTTAGTTTTAGCGCCGGAGTCTGGTATCTTGCCCAAGGAGATCTTACGTGGATTACCTCTACCAACATTACTAAATCCCAGTTGACCTATGCCAATGATGGCCTAATGTA
>JAFGHF010000074.1 GCA_016939375.1 Candidatus Omnitrophota bacterium
ACCGGATCCTCGGGTTCGAATCCCGGCCTCTCCGCCAGATAATTCTATATTAGTCTTACAATAGTGAGGCTTAAATGCAGGATAGCCAAAAAGACAAACAAAAAGACAAAAACCTCTCAAAGCTAGTGCTTCAAGAGCTCGAGAAGAACCCCTACCGCGAGTTTAATATTGCCTTTGCCTTGATGAGCGTAATTCCCTTTTTAGCCTTTCTTTATATTTTAAGCACGAAATTTTCGCAGAGTGTCCTTATGGGCCATACCGGAGCGGTATTTTTTATTGCCATTATAATATCTTTGACCGGGTTTTTGGCAGGCTATCAGATTGTAAAGAATATTATAAATAAGGTGATAGAATACGCCGCTAGAGTCAAGCGCGCCGACAGCATGAAATCGGACTTCGTGGCCGCTGTATCGCACGACCTGAAAAGCCCCTTAGGAATCATTAAGTTGTCCATTTCTAATCTGTTAGATGGTGTGACGGGCCAGATAAACGAAAAACAGAAAAATACCCTTAAGATGTGCAGGGATATAGTAGAGCGTACCACAAATCTTGTGCACGACCTTTTAGATGTCTATAAATTTGAGATAGGCATGGTGGAATTGGATAAAAAATCATGCAATTTTGTCGAGATATTGGAAAAACAACTTAAAGAATGTGAGACAACCTGTCAGAGCAAACAAATAACCTTAAAGAAGAAGGTCTCCAGTAATAGTCTAATGGCCGACCTGGATGAAAATAGGATAAGCCAGGTGATAAATAATCTCCTAAGTAATGCCGTGAAGTTTACTCCCCAGAGAGGCTCTATCGCAATAAATAGTTATTTATCGGATGGGTTAATAAGGCTGGAGGTCATAGATAGCGGTCCAGGCATTGCTTCTGATAAGAAAGAGAAAATATTTGATAAGTTTGTCAGGCTTGATGGCACAAAAGAGGGCACGGGCCTAGGTTTAGCCATAACAAAGGATATAATAGAGCTACATCATGGCCATATCTGGGTAGAAAGTTCGCCAGGCAAAGGCAGCCGGTTCGTGGTTGTCTTGCCTCAAAAATGAGTTTAAAAAAACAAAGATGAAGAATGAGTTAGAAAGAGGACTGGGACTTCTGGATGTTTTCTGTATCGCCGCGGGAGCGATGATTAGTTCGGGGCTTTTTATTTTACCCGGCTTAGCCAGCGCGAAAGTAGGCCCAGCCTTATTTGTCTCATATATACTGGCCAGCTTGATCGCTGTGCCTACGGTATTGAGCAAAGCGGAGTTGGTGACTGCCATGCCCAAGGCCGGAGGCGATTACTTCTACATCAGCAGGAGTATGGGTTCTGTGGCCGGACTCATGGGAGGTTTGGTCAGCTGGTTTTCTTTGAGCCTGAAAGCCGCCTTTGCTTTGATAGGTATGGCCGCTTATGTGAAATTAGTCACCAGCTTTCCCATAACTTCGATAGCCTTGATGTTGTGTCTGTTCTTTATCGGCCTTAATCTTATTGGCGTCAAAGAGGCAGCCAGGACTCAGGTATTGTTGGTGGCCGGGCTTTTCATCACCCTTTTGTTCTACGTGATTCTGGGATTTCCCAAGATCCAGATCGCAAGATATACACCCTTTGCCCCTTTCGGCTTGACTTCAGTTTTCGCTGCTGCCGGCTTTGTCTTTATATCTTATGGCGGGCTGACCAAGATCGCCAGCATTGCCGAGGAAATAAAAAACCCCTCACGTAATATCCCTTTGGGTATGTTACTTGCTCTCATAATCGTGGGTATACTTTATGCCCTGGTCGTATTTGTGACTACCGGATTGCTCGATCAAGAGATGCTTACAAAAAGCATTACACCTATATCTGATGCCGCGCATAGTTTCTCGGGTTTGTTTGGGGTGATAGTCATGGCCATAGCCGCTATCTTGGCCTTTATTTCAACCGCCAACGCAGGAATCATCTCTGCCTCCCGCTATCCTTTGGCCATGAGCAGGGACAGTCTTTTGCCAAAGTTTTTTACCCGCATAAACAAAAGATTTTCCACCCCTCACTATTCTATTTTGTTCACGGGCACGTTTATGATAGTGGCTATCTTATTTTTGCCGTTAGAGTTGCTGGTGAAATTGGCCTCTGAGTTATTGATAATGCTTTTTATCTTTACCAATGTCGCCGTGATAATCATGAGAGAGAGCAAGATACAAAATTACCAGCCGAAGTTCCATACGCCATTGTACCCTATAATGCAGATATTGGGTATTATCGGTTGCGGGATCCTGCTTGCCGAGATGGGCAGGTTGATACTGCTCTTAAGCAGCCTGGTCATAGCCGCAGGGCTGGTCTGGTATTTACTCTATACAGGCGCAAGAAAGAGAAAGGAATTCGGCCTGATCCATGTGATTGAGAGGGTCATCCACAAGGAGTTGACTTCGGGACAGCTAGCGAAAGAATTAAAGGGGATCATTAGAGAGCGCGATCAAATCGTCGAAGACAGATTTGACTACCTGATCAAGGAAAACAAGGCATTGGACTTGGAAGGCTCTTTGTCTAAAGGAGAGTTTTTTAGAAAGGTGAGCGAGCTATTAAGCCCAAAGTTGGGAGTAAATGCCCAAGACTTGACCGAATTGTTTATTGAAAGAGAAGAGGAATCTTCTACTGTTATAAGGCCGGGGCTGGCCATCCCACACATCATCATCAAAGGTGAGCATAAATTCACCATCCTTTTGGTCAGGGCCAAAGACGGAGTTATTTTTTCCAACACTGCCGAGCCGGTACGCACGATATTTGTCCTTGTGGCGACTAGCGACGAACGAAACTTCCATTTGCGTTCTTTGGCCGCTATTGCCCAGATCGCCCAAGATAAAGATTTTGATAAAAAGTGGTTGAGCGCGCGCAATAGCGAGGAATTGAGAGATATAGTATTGTTAGCGGAGAGAAAACGTTTCGGTGGGATTTTACATCCTTAGAAAATAGAATAAAAAATAGGGAGGGGAAGGGGCTATGTTTACATTCATTCTTTGGCTTCAGTTCATTCTTACGGCAGCGCTTGTGGTCTGTTCCGGATATATGATCTGTATATATGCGGACAAGGTAGCTCAGATTACAAAACTGGGACGTACGTTTATCGGACTTATGCTTTTGGCTGTGGTGACTTCTCTGCCGGAGCTGATCGTCTCCATCAGTGCTACCAGAATAGGGGCTTTAGATCTAGTCTTGGGAGACCTTTTTGGCAGCAATCTTTTTAATCTCTCGATAGTGGGTTTCATACTTTTGATTTTTGTTAAACAGCCGACCAAGATCAAGCTTGATCCCTCCCATTTTATCAGTTCGGGCTTTAGCCTTCTATTTATAGCCCTGGCAGCGATAGGTATTGTCTTTTACTATTCCATCAGCCCGGGCCCTTCTGAATCACGTATTTTTGTCGATGCGGAGACAGCGTTAATCTTCGTCATCTATATATACGGGGCATATGCTATTTTCCGCAACGAAAGAACCAAGGAATCTAAATCGTTGACTCCAGAAGAAAATTCACAAAAATTAACAGTATGGTTGAAATTTATTTGTTATTCTGCTATCCTAGTATGCTCTGCGGTCTTATTGGCCCATCTTGGAGAAAAGATTAGTCACATTCCTTTCAAAGGCATTGCCTTGGGTGAGACTTTTGTAGGCAGCTTATTCGTGGCTATTACCACCTCTT
This sequence comes from Candidatus Omnitrophota bacterium, assembly GCA_016939375.1. Taxonomy (GTDB): domain Bacteria; phylum Omnitrophota; class Gorgyraeia; order JAFGHF01; family JAFGHF01; genus JAFGHF01. Next base: position 3,660 of record JAFGHF010000074.1, read on the forward strand.
TGCCCGAGTTGACGGTTGGCTTTTCAGCGGTGAAGTTGGGATTTTTCGATATGGCCCTGGGCAATATATTCGGCAGCAATATGTTTAACATGTTTATTCTCTCGATCTCCGATTTGGTCTTGGGTAGAGATGTCATTTTGTCCAGCGTATCAATACTACATCTTTTTACGGCGCTTTTTGTGATTATCTCCACGGCCTTGGTAATGGCCAGCTTGGTGTATCGCAGCCAGAAAGAGACGTCTGGCTTGGCCTGGGATTCAGTGAGTATCATCTTTGTCTATTTCGCGGCTAATATGCTTATTTTCTATTTGAGGTAAATATGAGTTATCTTGTTTTCGCCCGCAAATGGCGGCCGAAAAATTTTGATGAAATAATCGGTCAGGAACACATTGCCACGACCTTAAAAAATGCGATTGCCAAAGACCGGGTAGCGCATGCCTATCTCTTTGCCGGTCCCCGAGGCGTAGGTAAGACCTCGACTGCGAGGATATTGGCCAAGGCATTGAATTGTCAAAAAGGCCCGAACGTAAACCCCTGTAATCGCTGCGATAGTTGCCTGGAGATCAACGAAAGCCGCAGTTTAGATGTAATCGAGATAGACGGCGCCTCCAATCGCGGCATCGAGCAGATCAGGCAATTAAGGGAAAACGTTAAATTCGCCCCGGCAAAAAGCCGCTATAAGATATATATTATTGACGAGGTGCACCAGATCACGACAGACGGTTTTAATGCGCTCTTGAAGACCTTAGAGGAGCCGCCTGCACATATAAAGTTTGTCTTTGCTACAACCCAGGCGCATAAGGTGTTACCTACGATTATTTCCCGTTGTCAGCGTTTTGATTTTAAGCCCCTCTCGGCGCCCTATATCTTAAAAAAACTAAAACACATCGTCAAAACAGAAAAGTTAGACGTTACTGAAGATGCCCTTATGTATGTGGCCAAGGCCGCTGTGGGCAGTATGCGCGATGCCGAGTCTATTTTGGACCAGCTTGGTTCTTTTTGCAAAGGCAAGATAGAGCTGGAGGCAGTCAGCTCTATGCTGGGCATGGTCGATACCGAGACCCTTTGGCAGGTTACCCAAAAAATCATCGAGGGTAAAAGCAGCGAAAGTTTATTATTAGTAGAAGAGGTCATCAATCAAGGAAAAGACCTTGTTCAGTTTATCGCTAACCTAATGGAACATTTCCGTAATATTTTAATAGCTAAGACAGTAAACGAAGAAACAGCCCAAGGACTTATCGATCTACCTAGTGAGCATATTACGCGTCTGGCCCAACAAGCAAAGCTTCTTTCTTTAGAAGAGATATTTTATATATTTAATATATTGGCACACGCGCAGGAGACTTTAAGAAGGTCTTTGTCCTCACGCGTAAGCGTTGAGATGGTCGTCCTTAAACTAACGCAAAGAGAAAAACTCTCTTCCTTAGAGAATATCCTTGCCAGAATAGAAAGCCTGGAGAAAAACTTAGGCAGTGCGCAAGAGATGATGACCTCATCGCCCGCACAAGGACTACCTGTAGGCACGCCGGCGAAGGAAAAGACCAATACCGCCTCACTCGGTGCAATGCAGGCGCAGGATGTTAGTAAAGAAATAGAGGAAACTCCCGACAACCACAATTCTGATATAAATACCGAAGATGATGATGTCTCCTTTGCCGAAGAACCGTCTTTTACCACTGAGTCTCTGCCTGATGATGTAAACTACAGCTGGCATAATTTCCTGCAAGCCGTAAGGGAAGAGAAGATGTTTGTGGCTTCTTCTTTAGAGTTTGGGGAGATATCTTCCCTAAAGAACAATGTGCTTACTATCAGTTTTCCTAAAAAATACAACTTTTACAAGGAAAGCCTGGAGCGCGGAGATAACAAAAAGGTGATCCAGGAAAAGGCAAAAGAGATATTCCGTCGCGATTTGCAAGTGAAGTTTGTCTTAGATAGAAGCTCGCCGGAACCTTCTAAAGAACCGGTAGCAAAATCTCAAGAGCCAGCCAAAAAGGCCTCGACCGAACCGATTATTAAATCGGCGCTTAAGATCTTTCAAGGCAGGATCATCAGTAGGAACAACAGGCATTAACAGATGAACGAGAACAGCGATTCCTTAAAGAAATTGATTGAAGAATTCACAAAATTGCCGGGGATTGGCCCCAAGAGCGCACAGCGGCTGGCCATGCATGTACTCAAAGGCTCAATGGACCAGGCCAAGGCCTTAGCTTTTGCCATAGTCAAGGCCAAACAGAGCCTTAGATATTGTGAAGTCTGCAATAATCTTACCGAGGAGAAGATCTGTCCTGTCTGCCAGGATCAAAGGCGCGATAAAAGCACTATCTGTGTAGTCGAAGAGCCCAAGGATGTCTTGGCGATCGAGAAGTCCGCTTCCTTTAACGGCATTTACCATGTTTTATTAGGCGCGCTCTCTCCTTTGGATGGGGTGGAGCCCAAAGACTTAAAAATAGACGAGTTGTTAGATAGGATTAGACAAAGCGCGGTAAAGGAAGTGATCATCGCTACTGATTCTGATTCAGAAGGCGAGGCGACCGCGCTTTATTTAGTACAGTTGATTAAACCACTGGGGATAAAGATATCGCGTATTGCCTGTGGGATACCCGCGGGAGGTAATTTGGAATACGCCGATCAGACGACATTAGGCAGGGCCTTGCAAGGCCGCCTTCCCCTCTAAGTTAGGATGGAGGTATGATGAAAGGTTTAGTTGAAGTCCGCTGGCACGGAAGAGGTGGCCAGGGTGCAAAGACCGCGGCCCAATTTTTAGCGGAAGCCGCATTGGAAACGGGTAAAAACATTCAAGCCTTTCCTGAGTATGGCCCGGAGCGCGCTGGTGCGCCTATCAGGACCTATACCAGGATCAGCGAGAAACCGATAAATCTACACTGTGGAGTAGCCAATCCTGAATATGTAGTGGTGATTGATCCTACATTAGTCACTCCTGCGGTAGTGGAGGGATTGACCGATAAGGGCGTATTGATAGTCAATACTAAGGAATCCCCCGATGAAATACGCAAGAAAACAGGTTTTAAGGCCGGCAAGATAGCCACAGTGGATGCCACGCAGATCTCACTGGACACCTTGGGTCGCCCCATGCCCAACATGCCAATGCTGGGTGCCCTGGTAAAAGTGGTGCCGCTTGTGGATTTAGATGTCTTATCAGAGAGAGTAAAGGGTAAATTTCTGAAAAAGATCGGCGAAGAAAAGACTAATGCCAATATCCAAGGTATAAAACGTGCTTATGAGGAGGTTAAGGTAGGATGAGCGGGAAAAAGGGTTGGAAAGAGATTCCAATAGGTGGATTGATTGATAAAGCAGGCAGCGCTTCTGAATATAAAACCGGAGACTGGCGCACTTTCAAGCCTGTGGTAAACAAGGAAAAATGCATTAATTGTCTACAGTGTTGGATGTTTTGTCCGGACTCCTGTATTGTTGTAAAAGACAAAAAGATGGAAGGCTTTGACTACGAACACTGCAAGGGATGCGGTATTTGCGCTTCGATCTGTCCGGTGAAGTGCATCAAGATGGAAAAGGAATAATTATTATAGAAAGGATTTAACCGATGAGTGTGATTAAACCGATAACAGGAGATCAGGCAGCCGCTGAGGCCATGCGCCAGATAGATCCGGATGTAGTCGCTGCCTATCCTATAACACCGCAAACAGAGATTGTAATGAACTTTGCCCAGTTTGTAGCCGACGGCAAGGTGCAGACGGAGATGATCCATGTCGAATCCGAGCATAGCGCGATGAGTGCCTGTGTAGGCGCATCCGCATCCGGCGCGCGTACAATGACGGCTACTTCCGCCAACGGGTTGGCTCTGATGTGGGAAATAGTCTATATTGCCGCCTCGACAAGGCTGCCTATAGTGATGCCTGTGGTAAACCGTGCTCTTTCAGCGCCGATTAATATCCACTGCGACCACTCAGACACTATGGGTGCCCGGGATTCAGGCTGGATCCAGATATACTGTGAAAACAACCAAGAAGTCTATGAGAATATCATCATGGCTGTAAGGATAGCTGAGCATAAAGATATTTTACTGCCTGTGATGGTTTGCCAAGATGGTTTTATCACCTCCCATGCCGTTGAGGGAGTAAAGATATACGATGATAGAAAGGTAAAAGAATTTATCGGTGAATATAACCCTAAACACCCGCTTTTAGATATCGATCATCCGGTCACCTATGGGCCACTTGACCTACAGGACTATTATTTTGAGCACAAGCGCCAGCAGTCCGAAGCTATTAAGAATTCTCTCAAAGCGATACCGGAGGTATTTGCCGAGTTCAAGAAACACTTCGGCGCAGACTATGATTTTATCGAGACATATAAACTGGCTGATGCCGATGTGGCCATAGTGGCGATGAGCTCGACAGCCGGGACCACTAAGGCCGTAATTGATGAATTACGCGACCAAGGCAAAAAAGTGGGTCTATTGAAACCAAGAATATTCAGGCCCTTTCCTAAGGAAAAAATAGTCGCCGCATTGAGTAAACTCAAAGCAGTGGCCATATTGGATAGAAGCGAATCATTCTCTGATCAAGGCGGACCTTTATTTACCGAGATCCGTTCGGCCTTATTAGATGAAGCTAAAAAGCCCCTGACAGTGAATTATATCTACGGCCTTGGTGGAAGAGATATTAATATGAAACAGATTAAATCCGTATATGCAGATCTAGAAAAAATAGTAAAAGACAAAGAAGCCAAAAACTTAGTCAATTATTTAGGCGTAAGATAAGGAGTATTAAATGGCCAACATTAAAGAGCTATCAGAAAAGATTCCAGAGAGACTATCTCCTGGGCATCGACTTTGCGCTGGTTGCGGAGCATCTATTGCCGTACGCCAGGTGCTGATGGGAACAGAAGACCCGGTTGTAGCCGTAGCCTGTACAGGCTGTCTGGAGGTGGCTACTACGATCTATCCCTATACCGCCTGGAACATACCTTTTATGCACAATGCCTTTGAGAATGCCGCCTCTACTATAAGCGGCGTGGAGACTGCTTACCGGGCACTTAAGAAAAAGGGAAAGATTAAGAAGAACATAAAATTTGTGGCCTTTGGCGGAGACGGCGGGACCTATGATATCGGTCTTCAGGCTCTATCCGGTGCTTTAGAGCGCGGCCATAATTTCGTCTATGTCTGCTACGATAACGAGGCATATATGAATACCGGTATCCAGCGCTCAGGCGCTACGCCTTATGGCGCATCGACCACTACCGCCCCGGCAGGCAAGGTGATACCGGGAAAAGTACAGTTCAGAAAAGACTTGACAGCGATAGTCGCCGCACATAAAATACCGTATGTCGCTCAGGCCGATGTCTCGCATTGGAATGACTTGGTGACAAAGGCCCAGAAGGCCTTTAGCGTGGAAGGACCGGCATTTTTGAACGTACTCTCTATGTGTCACCGCGGCTGGCGCTTTCAACAGGAAGATACAATTAAGATTTCTAAATTGGCCGTGGAGACCGGCTTTTGGCCCTTAATAGAAGTAGAAAACGGCAATTGGCGCTTCACTTTCAAGCCAAAAGAGAGAAAGCCTGTTGAGGAGTTCTTAAAGACCCAAGGCCGCTTTAGCCACCTATTCAAAGAGGAAAACAAGCAGATTATCGCTGATATCCAAAAAGAGATAGATAACAACTGGGCCCGTTTGGAACACCTTTGCGAAGCCAGTTGCAAAGTAGCTTAAATTTTGAATTTTGCTCTTTGAATTTTAAATTTTTAATATTCCCCGGTAGCTCAGTCGGTAGAGCGCGTGGCTGTTAACCACTAGGTCCGAGGTTCGAGTCCTCGCCGGGGAGCCATCTTATAAAAGCCCTTTGATATCAGATTGAAGGGCGTTTCTTTTATGGCTCTATCTCCCGAGGACGAGAACCGTAGGTTG
>JAFGHF010000006.1 GCA_016939375.1 Candidatus Omnitrophota bacterium
GCCGGAATTATTGTAAAGATAAAAGATAAAACAAGATAATAATATTGCCAAAACAGCGGTATTTAATAAAAGCTTCATTGTTGTGCTTTCGCCAACTCCATTCTTTTTTTGATGAAATTATTTTTTAATAGATCCTTATTGGTTTCTTGCGCTTTAGCATAGTGCGAGTAGGCCTTCTTGAATTCCCCTCTATTAAAATAGTCATCGGCAATAAAAAGATCGTAGTTGTCCAGGGTGAAAAAAGTTTTTCCCTTATTTTCGATGAATGCCTCATAAAACTTCAACCTCTCAAGCCTTGTGCTTAAGCTGTTATCTTCTTTTGTGCTGTACCACGTATTGGGATTATGAAAATTCTCATATTCTATGCCCCAGCGCTCCTTTTGTTCAAAAAAGCCGGAACCATGCGATAAGACTAAAGGGTGCAGGAATATCTGATCAATAAAATTCCTGTTCCTTCGCAAAAAATTCACTGTCTCTAATATATCCTCTCTCGTCTCCGTGGGAAAGCCAACGATGACATTCACATCGGTGCGTATGTCGGCTTTTTTTGTATCACGGATGACTCTTTCTGCTAATGCTACGGTAAAGTTTTTACCTATCATGCGCAATATGCGCGGACTGGCACTTTCTAAACCATAGCTGACGTGAGAAAAACCGGCTTTCCTCATCTTTTCGATAAGCTCTTTTGACATACCTTGCCTTATGGCCGCTTGTCCGCCCCATTGAATTTTGATCTTGTTTTCGGTCAATAAATCGCTGAGCTTGCCTAAAGTAACCAGGCTGCCATTTAACAGTGAATCGTTGAAGAAAAAAGATTTTATGAAGGGATAGTAGGATAGCTGCTGTTTGATCTCTGCAAAAACGCTCTCCGCGTTTCTAAAGCGGTATCTTCCCCATACCCTTGATTCACTACAGAAAAGACATCTGTTAATGCATCCTCTACTAGTGGCAATAGGTAATTCCTCAGCCGTATAATCAAACAGGTCGAAATCAGAAAAATCAGCAAAAGGGAGACTGTTTAGGTCAGTGCACATCTGGACATCTGCAGACGAAATAATCTTTCCGTCTTGGTTTCTGGTGGCCATGCCCGGCAGAGGCTCGAGTCTCTGGTTCTTCTCTAGTATATTTAAGAGATTAGGCAATGCGCTCTCCCCTTCTAAATAGCAGATGACATCAACATGAGGACAATTATATAGTATCTTTTCTCCCAGCTCATCTTTAAAACAATGCGGTCCGCCAAAAATTATAATCCTTTCTTTGTCCCGAAGTTTGATCCGCCTGGCCATTTCCTGAGCAAAAAACCTGCTTAAACCTGTTATTGAAAACCCTATCACTTTGATTTGAGATAAGATGATCTCGTGCACGCATTGATCTATAAATTTGGAGTATTTTGATATCAACTCGGCCACATACGCTTCATTATACCAATCGGTCGGGTTATCATAGATATACTGCTCGCCGTTTTTTGATAAATAGCCAAAAAACTTGATATTGTAGTCTATGCAACTGACATCATGCCCGGCAGATGTGCATACAGCTTTAAGCAATGCCAAATTATATGGTGGCGTTCGCACCACCCAGCAAGGCGGTTGGATCAAAAGGGCTTCCATCTTAAGCTCTCACCTATTCTCGATTAATCCTGACTGTATTATCTCATTCTCAAGTAATGCCTCTAATACTGATTCTGCCACTATTCTATTTCCCTTCTCGTTGCAATGGCCATCAAGAAAAAAATAGTTCTCAAATGGTTCTTTTTGTAATAAATCGTTGAATATGCTAGAAAAACTTACACAGGGTATCTCATACCTAGATGCCATCTTGCGAATAACCACATTATCGCCGCCCCGCTCCATACCTTCATAAAAATACGTCAGCAAAATGACTTGGGCCTTGCTCTCCGAGGCAATACCTATCATCTTCTCCAAGTCATATTGCAACCAACGGTCAAATAAACTTTGGTCATCTCTCTCAGCATCAATATTGTATGAAAAGTCAGCCTTCTTAGGGGATTTCTCAATATAACCTTTTTGGTTAATCTCGCTTATCAAACTTTCGTCCTCTATCATTTTAGAAAACTCCAGGACCATCTCTGAAAATTGCTTCCAGGGATAATATCCTTTTAAGAGCTTAATTATGACCGAGGTGTTCTGATCAACTTCATAGACCTCTACCAGTTTATCTAAAATATTTTTTCTATTCTCGCGGTTTTCCCGGATCATCTCCTTGGCTTCAGCCAACAGTTGATCCTGCTTTTTCCGCACAAACGGGTTATCGCAATAAGGTCCCTTCAGCAGAGCTTTTCTTTCAAGTTTATTCTCAAGATTCATCTTTGCGATCTTCAACAGTTTGTAAGTACGCAGTTTTAAAAAAATCGCGTCTAGGCGCTTTAGAAAAGAATGTACGTTTTTTACATTGTTAAAAAGGAAATAATTGCTGTCTGTAAGATTCCAGCAATTATCTACCCCAGCCCATATTATAATCAGCCTAGGTGAATATTTCTCGACATTCTCAACTAAGGTACCGAGTATCTGGGTTGAGTTTGCCCCGGGAATGCCTAAGTTTACCACCCGGATATCTTTTTTGGGGAAGTTCGTCTTCAGCATACTTTCCAGCTGTGCAGGGTAGGCATATTCTCTACCCACTCCCGAACCAAAAGTAAAGGAATCGCCGATGCAAAAAATAGTATATGTTTCATCGCCCAGATCTTCATTTAGTTGTATATTATCTTGTTTGACAATAGCGCTAGCAACATTTAAAAAGGTCTCTGAGGCGGCTATTAATATAATGCAGCCGAATAAAACAGCTCCTATCCTAAAGAACAATTTTTTTGCCATCGCAACTCCTTTTCTATTCCCCTGGACACCCTTTAGGCCTGTACTTCGCATTCATAATGTTTATGCAGCTTTCTTGCTAACTTCCTAAATCTATCGTATCTTGCCTTTCGGGTCGAAGGTGTACTATCCTTGCTGTACCAACCGTCATCCTTGAGCTCAATTCCATACTTTTCTAAATTAAGGCCAAGATAAGAATCTTCCTCAAGATGACAACCAGTCACCTGGTCAAAGCGATAAATAAAACGGGCGTTTTCTTCAATAAAGTTTAAAGTCATCTGGAAATCTTCTTCGGTCTCTGTAGGGTAGCCGATTATAAAGAAACAATTCGCCTGAATACCAACCCGATGGGTATGTCTGATGATTCTTTTGGCGGTATCTAAATTGGTATTCTTACGCATATTTTTTAAGACACGGGGAGAACCGCTCTCCACCCCATAAGCCAAGCTGGAACAACCTGCCTTCTTCATCTTTTCCAGTAGCGGCAAATCCATTTCTTCTCTCAAAGTAACTTTCGCCGACCATTGAATATTCAGCTTAGATTTTATGATTAAATCACAGATCTCACCCACGCGTCGAACATTTCCGTTAAAAGTGGAATCGACGATCTCAAATTGATTTCTTCCATAATGCCTAACCAAAAATTGTATTTCCTCGAACACTTTCCGGGGAGATTGATGGCGGTAGACTTTCCACAATGGGCTGTCCGCGCAAAATGTACAGCGATTGACACATCCCCTGCTGGTTACAAACGGCAATTCGGCCCGGGTATACTCGCCTAGTTTAAAGTCGCTAAAGTCGGGAGGCGGCAGCACATCTAAATCCTCGATTAAGGCCCTTGTATTATTGGCAATGACCTTATTGCCTTTTAGATAACAGATACCTTTGGCGCTATAAACATCTTCTCCTCGTTCTAAAGAACAAAGTATCTCTAATAAAGCCTCTTCCCCCTCGCCATCGATCAATAAATCAAAGGTGGTGAAAATATCATCATTGATAGGGGTGAAACCACAGATGCCATCAGCAGCCACCCTCTTAGCCCTGGTGACTTCGGCGCCACCGGCCACAATAAGTAAATCGGCCTTTGCTTTTTTTAATTCCTTTGCCAAAAGCAGGCTTGTGTTTACGCTGGACATAAAAAGCGAAAATCCCACTACTTTCGGGTTATATCTTAGAATCTCCTCTGCCCATAAAGCAAGATAAGGCTTAAGAGATGGCAGGACATCCCGCTGAAATAATTGCGGAAGGATAAAATGCTCTGGATAATTTAAATCCCAGTATCTTTTTTCAGGGAAAACCTTGTACAACTCCAAGCTTAAATCAAAACATTTTACCTTTTTGCCATACCCCTCCAAATAACTTTTTAAGTAACTGATTCCTACGGGCGGCTGAATGACACCCCATCCCGGACACATCACTAATGCCAGGCCCAAACCACCTTTATTCTTTCCGTTTTCAGGTAAGATCATTTTCGACGCACCTTCTTCAGCCTGAATAAAAAGGCCTTTTGGAATATCTCTGAAAGCACCGTAAAATCATCCCTGTATGAACACCATTGTAGACAAGGTATGTTACAGGTTTTGATAAGCTTTCTCCTGACTTTTGCCTCTTGGGAATACCACATCTTTTTTAAGCTTTCTCCGCTTACGTCGCCAAAAGAAGCGTCGACAGTCTTGTTGGGCGGAATACAAAAATATATTCTATAATCCTGCGCGATCTGCAAACGGTTATAACCGGCATAGCAAGGCCACCTATTAGACTTAAGCGGACTTTTTAGATATTTCTTTATTAATTTTAGATGTCCGAGGCTATTGGAAATAAAATTGAAGTTTTCCGGAGAAGACTTTTTGTAGGCCGCTAGACTATCAATCGCCCCGTCTAATATGTGGAACCTGGAAGGATCAATAAATATACTTGAGTCCGGATCCCGGCAACTTTGATCGGCATTGTTTGTCACTACCGGCTGAAATATAATCTTCTCCGCCTTTAGCCTCTTAGTTAAATGGGCCACATCCAACAACTCTTCTAAATTATCGTTCATTATTGTACAGACAACGCCTATTTTTGCAAATTCGACTCCCTTTTCCTCTTTTAGCCTGTTCAATGTTTTTATGTTATTGACTATCTTTTGCAAAATATCTTTTCCTCGTATTTTGTTGAATATGCCTTCGGATGCTGCATCGATAGAAATGCTAAGCCAACTCACACCCGCCTCTATGCATTTTCTCGCCTTTTCTTCATCAAGGAGAACGGCATTGGTCACAATAACCGTATTCAGGCCTAGGTCCCTGGCGTAGCCAATCAGTTCAAAAAGGTCGCTTCTGAGCAAAGGCTCCCCGCCGATGAACAAAATGCTTTTTGTCCCTAATTCCTGGGTCTCCTTGATTATCTTTCTGAACGTATCCGAATCTATTTCAGTACGGCGTCCCTGTGACTGCAGGAACTTCATCTGTTCGCGCATGCTACACATCGAACAGGCCAGGTTGCAGCGGAAGCTAAAGTTGACCTGTACTATATCAGGAGCTATCAGCGGATAATCAATTATCCGCGATGCCCAGAAAAGAAAGTTATTTCGGCAAAGCCTGGTTAAGATTTTGATATTTTCGTTCATTGATCGCAAAAACACGGCAGAAGGCATGGCCAATGGCATCTCTTCGCTTCTTCTTGCGCCTTAAGCCTTTGTTTACTTCTTAAAATATCGTCCAAATCAGTTGTTTTAATATCACCATAAGCAGAAAAACAAGTCCTGCAATCACCCTGATTAGAAACTAGGACAGTCTTATTCGCAGACGAACATAGGACATCGTTGCAAGACAAGCAGGCACGATAGTATTTCTTCATCAAGGCCAAATTGCTGACAGAATTTTTAATAAAATGGGGCTCGGCTGTTTTAAGCTCTATTAGTCCATCGATGGCTTTATCAAGTAAGTTTAGCCTTTCTTCAGGGACCCAAAACTGGGATTCCTTTCTCTGGGCCATCCTCAAATTGTTGGGCAGGAGTACCTGAAACTGCAACGTATCTATGTTCAAGCTTTTCAAAAAGCCGGCTAAATCAAGCAATTCTTCCAGATTTTGATTAAGTACAATCGTGATCACGTTAGCCTTTGCCTGAGGATGTTCTCTTTTTAATCGAGAGAGCATCTCCAATGCCCCTTTTGTCTTTTGCCAGGCTTCCTTTGAAGCCCTGAGATGATTATGCAGGTCTTCTTTAAGAGAATCGAAAGAAATAACTAAAGAGATCGTATTATCTATTATGTAGGGCCTCAATCTATCAAATAAGCTATTCACCAATATCCCATTAGTCAATACTCCCAGATTTGTTATTTTAAGACTATTGGCATAGTCGAATATCTCAAAAATATCCTCTCTTAGTAATGGCTCTCCTCCGGAAAGCGCGATTTCTTCTATTTGCAGGGCTTTGGCCTGAGCAAGCATCTTTCTGATATATGAAATGCCTATATCCTTTTCCGAATCCTGCGTCTTCCAAATGTCGCATATTCTACAGGAAAGATTGCAACGGTGGGTAATATCCAGTATAAGTGATTTAGGGGTACCCAAGACATCGTTTCTCTTTCTCAGTCCGTTTCTTCTTATCCTAAAGTATTCACAGATGTTGCCGAATATATAGAACATTTTGTGTAAAACAAAATATACGTAAATCGCAGATCTCTTAGTCTTAGATTTAACCTGGCTCTCTTTTATTAATTTCTTACCCAAAATAAAACTGAAACGGGGGATCTTGAGGATGTTTATCAGTGTCGCTGCCCAAAATGAGAATGTGCCGGTTTTTAATTCCTTAAGCAAAGGTTGGTCTTGGTGTAAAAACTTAGTCAAGAGGTTTCCCCTGCCATATATATAGGCCTGGCTGATAAAATGACCAAAGCTGTCTGGGCGAAAATGAGTAACCAATATATCCTTATTCCAAACAAATCTATATCCCTGCTTAAACAGCCGCCAAAAGAACTCTAGATCCTCGCCCCCAGGCAAGGGAAAATCTTCATCGAACCTATATTTCGAAAGCACTCCCCTTTTAAAGCTGACATTGCAGGTAGGAAAAAATATCACTTTCGACTCGCCGTTTAACCTGTCTTGGATAGCCCCGTTACTCAAAGCCTGGCTGATCATTATATTTGCTTTCTGATAAGGGACTTTGGTCAACCCCCCGACTGCAATAGCCAGCGGATCATCCCTGTGAGACTGTACCATTAATCTGATCCAGTCTTTTTCCAGTACGCAATCGTCATCTGTAAAACCTACGACTGGGCCATTGGCCTCCTTAGCGCCTAAATTACGGGCAGCCGCCGGCCCCTTATGAAGTTGCTTGACATATCTGATATTGCCGTCTTCCCCGGCCAGGGAACGCACCAATTCTTCTGTACCGTCCTGCGAGCTATCGTCAACTACGATAATCTCATACTTATCCCTTTGAAAATCCTGGCCCTTTAATGACAAAAGGCAGTTTCTTAAGGCTTCTTTTCTGTTATAGGTTGGTATCACTACTGATAGTTCTATCAATTTGCCTTACTCCATATTCCCAACAATCTATATCCTTCGCTATGCCTTTGCGTGAAACCCTTAAGCAAGTCAGGCTTAAAGGCGGAAAGCTATAAGAAAAGATGGTCGGGTTCTCATCTTCTCTATTTTTGCTCAAGATAACTTGAGTCTCATAAACCTGGCTCTGCTTATTGACCACCATCAAGACTATTTTTTCTCCATTATCACACGCATATACATTGAGCTTCTCCGGTAAAGTACTAACGGCTTCCAGGCTTTGGGAATTAAAATATTTGGCGTATAGAGATAGAGGATAGTACAAGGGGGTAATGTTATCTGCTTCGTCCATTAAGGCTATGTGGTGATCTGAAGAGTTCAGACAAAATTGAGCGGCATAATCCATGCCCTGTACGGCCATGATCCCATAAAGGTCTGCCAGATAAAGTACCTTTATCACAGGATCATACTCTATCATCGACTGCGCCTCTAGATTAAATTCTGTAACGGCTAATTCAGTGCCCGGATAATCCTCGAGGACCCATCTTTTAAATTTTGGTATGACCGCTGCCTGTGCCCCTAAGGGGAGTGAACGGTCTAACTCGTTTGTATAATCTTTATTCCACCACGTCTGTGTCGATCTTAAAATAGAAGATATATCCCTTTCTACCTGTCCTGTCTGTTCATCCCTAAAGCTAGGAAAAAGATGAAAACTCAGCACATCCAAAATACGAAAACCTAGCGGATTTGCGCTCTTGTCATATTGAAATTTGCGGCATTCTTGTAAAAAGTACTTGATGGCATGGGTACCTTCAGTATTTAACGACAATGTCTCCCAATTGAGGTAAGAGGTAGAAACTCCCGGAGCAAAGATCTTAAGCTGCAATCTAGGGTTTATTTCGCTCTGGGTCTTTTTCATGGCTAAAGATATATCCTTAAAAATCCCAAAATACTCTTCTATTGAACAAGGCATCAGACGTACATCAAAATGTACTCTATGCCAAATAAAAGGTTCGTTGCCTATCTCAAAGAAGCGGACATTGTAGCCTTTTTCCCTATTAAGATAACGCACCAAGTCAGCCGCATCCTCAGGCCCTATGCATTTACTAAATACGCTCCTATTTTTGTCATCGGGGGCAAAACCTAAAGCATTGATTTGGATCAAAGGCTCTGCCCCTACGCGCTTGCAATAATGTATAAAATGATCTAAATCGGTCATCGACAAAGAGACCTTTGTGGCCGGAAAAGTATATTTGTTATTGCGCCAATTTGCCCGGTCCATGAAAGGGCCGCCTGCTCTTATCAATTTCAAACCAAGGGAAGCGACTTTTTTCTCATCCGGCAGGCCTAACCATACACCCCAGTTGGCTCCATAAATATAGGGGCTGATTTGGTTCTGTTCTTTGTCTTGAGCCTCAGTAAAAACTGTGATTTTTGCGTCGATACTCTGCATTTTAACGTTATTTTCTAGGTTTATAGAAAAATGTCGGGGTGGAAGGCTGCGCAGGCCCTCTAGGTCTAGGGCTTGAAGATCCTCTGGCTCCTGCTCTATAAACTCAATCTGCACCAGCTCCAGACTACCCTCCTCGCCATCTACTCCCTTCTTATGAAAGCCAAAAGTCTTGACCGCATCCCATTCAATGTCAGAATTAAAGCCGGGGTTGCGGGGCATCCAGTCTTTAGCTATCTTAAACTGTTCAAAAGGCAAATATATGCTCTGATAAGTATCCGAAAGGACCAACCTTTGCCAGCAAGGTTTAAATACCCCGGTATTTTTGTCCTTAGTCAAGAAGTAGAAATAGATCTCCTGCTTCTTATCCCCTTTTAAACGCAGCTTTGCCCCCTTATACCCACTAAAATCCCTGATTTCACTGTATTCCAAATAAAAGTCAATCTCCGGCCAGGGCCATAACATTGTTGCCTTCAGGGCATATTTAAATCTTACCCCCTGACCCCTTTCATCTATGGACTCAACATAGCCGGTTGAGCCACCAGGCCAACCTGAATCACTCAGTAATTCCCAATCCTTGTAGTCTAAAGACTTATCCAGACCACTTAAAGCCGCCGGAGACTCGCATACAGGCATCCCTAGGAAAAATACCAGAAGGAGCACTGCCATATTTATTGCTTGCCGCTTGAACATCATTATCCTTCTATTTTAACTTATGCATTCGAATGACTTTTGTAATTTGCCTTGATTGCCGGCAA
This sequence comes from Candidatus Omnitrophota bacterium, assembly GCA_016939375.1. Classification (GTDB taxonomy): domain Bacteria; phylum Omnitrophota; class Gorgyraeia; order JAFGHF01; family JAFGHF01; genus JAFGHF01. The sequence continues at coordinate 9,531 of JAFGHF010000006.1, forward strand.
ATTTATGCAAAAAAAGCGCAATAATGATCTGCAAAAAAAACAGATAAGATAAATAAGAAACACTTCTGCTATACCCTATCTTTATGGGCAGACAAAAACCGACAAGTATACCCACAATCGAACCGACTATATCAACAGCATAGAGCCAAGACATATCTAATCTAGGCTCGATTTTTCCACTTATCAAGAAGCCTATGGGAAAAAACGCGCCCAATAAAAACCCTATAGGGAAAATAAAACCTGAAACCAGGATTAATCTTAAAAAAGTCGATGCCCCGCTTGCAAATGGATATATGAAATCGACAATACCCGGCAACAAAAAGTTATAAACCGGCAACAAGACCAGACCAAAAAGGACCCCTGCGCCGAATCTTGAATATAACCTTATTACCAGCATGCTTCCAATCCCGCTAAAGAGCAAAAATAAAGGCACTACAGCAGCTGTCCCTAAAAAGGAATTATTCAAGATCATTATCGACTTTTGGACGTAAAATAATTCTGTTATGATATATGATATCCCGATACAGCCAAAGTATATGAACAAAAGCAAAGAAACTCCGAGATTGTTATATACGCCCTTTATCTTTACGCTCACTAGACCCAAAAACAGGTAATTAACAAGCAGTATCAAGGAAAAGAAAAGAGGGCGAGAGACTACCTCAGGAATAGCAGTCAAAGGAAAGTTATAATAAAACGGCTGGTCATCGGTAGCTGGCATATACAGTGAAGAGAGATCTTCCATATCCGATTTACCAAAGACATAATGAGGATTGTTAAAATGGTGATGACTTAATATATTTTTAATAACATCTGGGTCTATGGGTCTTTTTGTCGCCTTGATCACCACTTCTACCATAGAATGGCCGATATGCGGGAGTTTATAGGCCGAGACCTCCAAATGGTCTTGCCAATTATCGACCCCTTCTTCTTTAAGAATCGCCTTTAGAGTAGAGATCAGCCGCCGCTCCCTCAAAATAACACCCTTAATCTTTTCGCTGATATTGAGCTCTTCAAAAGATTCATTAAACCAATTGCCCACGCTGATGACCAACACTCCGTTTTCAGAAAGCCTCTGGTAAGCGGTCCGTAACCCTTCCAATGTATACAGATAGTTTTCGGCCCTTAAATAGGGATTGAAGCCGTAGGGTGAAGTAAAAGCAAATGGCGTATCTACATTTGGGAAGTTGATTAAGTCGTATTTTTTAGTCGTGTTTTCTAGAAAATGCCTGCCGTCATCCTTTACTATTTCAACGCGCTGATCCTTGAAGGTATTTCTATTCCAAATGCTGAATTCATTCTTTAACAGATCGATGATCAAAGGATCTATTTCCACCCCGGTTATCTCTGCATTGTAATCTGGGTCCTTCCTCTTCCACTCATCAGCCCAAGTCAAGGCATAGGCTATATCGGCCCCGGCCCCCACTCCGACTATCAAGATCTTCTCCGGCTTATGCGTAAAGGGGTAAAAGCCTCTGAAAAAACGCAAGCCTAATCCCTTGGTCAATGAATCTACGCTATTATAGTCCAGCCGGGGCTCGAAACTTGTCCAGGGCTGGCCATCATAAGTCACGACAAGGATAGTCTCCATCTGCACAAGATCGATCCTTTGCAACGGAGACCAACCGGTATACAGAAGTCGTGCCCCCGCATCAAGCATGGTATAAAGTGGGGTGCTTTTGATATTTCTGTTTCTCTCTATCAAGGGATCTATATCGAATATCATCAATAATATCAAAGCGCCTATGGCCAAATATGCTTTTTTCAATCTGCGCAATCCTTCTTTTCCTGAAAATAATATCGAAGAGCAAAAAAATAGGATAGTGCACAAAATCGAAGCTTTATTGATCCCCGCTAAAGGCAAGATGATAAAGGCGCTCACCAGGCCACCTAAAGCGGCCCCGATAAGGTCTGCGGAATAGATAAAACGAATGGCCTCAGGCAATTCCTTCCTTATCCATGTCAACACTGAACTAAAAAGATAGCCAAACAATATAAAAGTCGGCGATAAGATAATGCCGATAAAAAACAGATTGCTTGAAATCGCCAGGATTATATCAAGCCTTAAAAGCATAAAGGAGCTTATTATTACAGCAACCCCCTGTAGCGCCGCCAGAAGGCTAAAGGAAATATGGATTTTTCTATTTAGGGCCAACAAAGCCCCTATTCCCATGCCCATCATAAAGCTGCATAAGGCAATCGAAAGAATATAATTCCAGGAACCGATAAGAAAGCTGAGTTGCTTTAATAGCAAGGTCTCAAACATCAAGTTCGCGAAAGAATTTATGCACAATGCGATAATCATAAACTTTATATTTTTATCTATTTGATCGCATTTTTTCATACTTATTTATCCTTAACGCAACGGAATCCGATACTATGATTGCGCGAAAACGCAGTAATATCATTATTGCGGGCAGCGGCCCGCAACCATTTCAAGTCAGTGCCCCAGCAACCACCTTTTATAACCCGGTTAGCCTTATTTGAATAGCTAGTGGGGCTCTTGCTAACATCGAAATATCCTGTATCATACCAATAGGTATCTACCCATTCCCATACATTACCGGTAAGCTCCCTGGCACCAAACGGAGTAGAAAAACACAATTTATCCCACAGCTCTTCGTATTTATGGACATCTGAAGAAAAACCTACGCCATCACCGATCATATTGCAAATTGCGCCGTTTGGTTCCGGGAAATCTCCCCATGAATATGTCCGTCCGTCCTTTCCTCTGGCTACAACTTCCCACTCGGATTCTGTAGGTAGACGCAAACCTGCCCAGTGCGCGTAATCAAAAGCATTAAACCATGTTACAAACACGACAGGAGCTTGCCGGCGGCCAGGAGCGACTACGTATTTATAACTATTGGCCGATTCCTTGCGCAATATCCCACAAGCTGGGCCTGCCATCATCAAATCGTATTTTCCATAACGTTCATTTAAAGTGGTATTGTCTTTATCCCTTTCATTCAGGTAGCAGCCATATTCTCCTACGGTCACGGGATATTTCATAACATAAAAATCGTCTAACTGCACCGTGCCATCGACCTCACACTCTGCTGAGTTATTACCCAAAATATATTCTCCCTCCGGAACCAAGACCATCTCTTTAGCATGGACACGGATCTGGAAATCAGCGCAGAGATCCTCTTTAGAAAGGCCCTCATCCTTCCAATACAAATATGCTACATGCTTACCTTTAGAGGGTATCATCGTGTCATTTCTTTCATTCCTTATGCCATTACCATTGATATCTACGTTTTCCTCTAAGGGCCGCCTCCATTGGCGAGGTCCATCATCTGATTCAAAGCCATATGAAATAAATACGTAAATGGGATGGCTTTTATCAACCAAGGCATTTCTATCCGCATCCAAAACATAGTTGATCTTTATCCTTCCTTTAAGGTAGTCTGTGATAAAGTTCACGTTCCAATAAACATTTTTTACCGTTAGCGGGGTATAAGCGGGGCGGGATAGATCATCAATTTTGACGTCATCAAAGTGTATTTCAGATCCTTCTAAACTTATAAGCGAGATATGACCATGGAATAGAGGATTCTTGTCCTGATATTCGATCTCTGATTCATCATCTATAAACACCTTGATAATATTTGTCTTCACGATTACTTTTATTTTATACCATTTACCTGCATCTATTTTGATATCAGCCTCAGCCAAATCTAGATTTTTCCCCCAAGGCATATTCTTTCTCAAATAGAATAAATCTTGGTTTTCGTCAAACCCAATATAATATCTCCCTTTATCACTGAGCCTGAATCCAAGCTGGAAGGTACCTTTTATCCTTCTCACTTTTGTTTCCCAGCTGTAGTCTACCCAAGTGTCTTCGCCCGTATCTATCGTCCCATCATTCTTGCCGACTAAAACATGGTTATCATCGATCTCTTCAATGTTCCAAAAAGGCTCTATCCCTCTGCTCGAACGCCAGTCTTCCAAGCTGCCCTTTTCAAAATAATCCAAAAACAATAGTTCTTCATCATAAGCGTACGCCGGATAGCCCAAATATAATATACCGATTATCCCGATAAAAACAGACAGAATTATCCTCATCTGCTAAACCTTGAACTAAAAAGCACAGGTATTTTACTTGTCATTCGACTTAACATATATACGACCCCGAAAATAGGGATACTCACCAGGTAAAACCATTTTTTTATTTGCATCTAAATACTGCAAAATCCTTCCTCGGTGGTAAGCGTCAGAATTAACGATATTTAAACTCCAATCTAAATTCAACATTTGAGGTATAAGCATGATTCTTGGTAAGTTTTTGTCTTCTGCCTCAGCTATTATCTCCCGTAGTTCTCTGGTGCCCGGATAGATACAATCCCAATCGTCTTTGACCCCAGTTTTAAAGGCTGGAAAAACACCCCTAAGCTTATCCGCCCGCCAATGGGAATATCTTTCTGACAACATCAGGTTTGTCTGTAGGCGTTCTACCATTATCTCTTTTTCCACCTTCATTTTTACTGTGAGCTCAAAAACATTGTCTTCGCTTAAGGTTACCTCCCAAATCTGGCTTATCGGAAGATGCAACCATCTCCCCATCGCCATGATCTGCTTTCTATCAGCTGCTTTAATTTTCCACAAGGCTTTGGAATAGGAATCATGCCAGCGGCCTTGAGAACAAACAGACGTATATAAACCAATGCCCTTTGTAATTTCCCTGTCTTGCCAGTAGATACTGCCCTTGCCTTTATCAAACTTAAAATCAGCATCCTGCGAAACAAGCATGTTAGTGGAGAGTTCTCCGGCAACCTGCATGTTTTTCTCAATCCTTGCCTTGATTTTAAAACAGACATGTTTGCCGGGGAGAAGCTTTGCTTGCGTTTCTTCAGCGATATTTTCTATGCGCAACACCCTTGCCTTATGATAGAAGTCCGAGTTAACTATTTTGGCGAATTCCCCTAAACCCTGGGAAAACTCCAACAATAGCGCAGGAAATTGATTGCCCTGTGCAAAGAGCCCGATCGGGCCATCTGGAATGCACCTCTGCAACATATCCATCTCGCCTTCTAAAAACTTATCCGAAAATCCAGCGCTCCCGTAATCGCTAAGATAGTGTCCATAGGCTTCTGTGCACATAAACTGTAAACGCTGTTCTTGGACCTCTATCTTCCGGTCAATTTTCATGATCACTTTCCAGGTAAAACAATCCCTAGCTACCTTCTCTAGTTCCCAGATCTGCTCTAGAGGAAGATTACTCCATCTGCCTCTGAGCACCAACTTATTTTCGCCGATCTTTTTTGCCTGCCAGCGCGCAAAATGTGAAGAATATCTCTTTCCTTGCGCATAAAAGGAGGTATTAATATGAGTACCTTTTGTTAAAATGCGCTCGCCATATGAAAGAATGCCTTGACCTTTTTCAAAATTTAATTTTAACTCTCCCGCCGTCAATGAAAACCTATTTACAAGCTTCTTTAAATAGCTATCTACATTAGGGATATTGACAATTATCCTACCGGAGAAATAAATAAATCGATCTGAGCAAGATGCAGAGTTATTTTGCAAGGACCATGCTCTAAACTGTAAAACCCGACAGTTAGTGAAATAATCGGTATTCAATATCTGCGCGGACCAGCAAGAATCTTGGCCGGATTGTTCAAAGACAAGCGCAGGTATTTTTTTCACTGAATTTTGTTTTCCCTGGGCACCGGCACAACCCCTAAGGACATCGGCATTAAGCATCTCCTGCCATTCTTTGGCGCTATTATCTATCTTAGGAAAATCTCCCTTTTCGCCGACAGTAAACCAGCGGGCATATTCATTGCTTAGCAAAATATTGGTATGCCCTTCTTGGATCTGTAACGGCTCCTGCCACTGCATCTCTATGTTCCAGTTAATCGCGTTATCTACTATTTCCAAACGCCATATTTGAGTCAGCGCCAATTGGTAAAATTTCCCTTTGGCGATTAACTTTTTTTGTCCATCTTTACTTACTTGCCAATTTGCCTGCAAAGAACTATACCATCTGCTTGCTATGCGAAATGCCGAATAAGCACCGGAATGGGGCGTAAGCAACTCATCCCTCCAGTTCATAAATAGACGGCCGCTGTTAAAGATAAGGCGCAAGGGCCCTGCTTCCAAAAAACCTACGCTTTCCCTCGCCCCTTCCAGCTGGGAATAAAGAGGGACCACCTTTTCAGTGAGATCATCTTTAATCAGCCTGCCCTCTTTGAGTAAAATTGTCCTTTTACAAAGCCGGCTTAAGATATTCATATCATGAGTCACGACAATAATAGTCTTACCTTGCTCTTTTAGCTCAAATACCTTCTTGATACATTTATTTTGAAAATGTTCGTCTCCTACTGCAAGCGTATCGTCAATAAGTAGAATGTCGGGGTCCATATGGATGGCAATGGCAAAGGCCAACCGCACAAACATGCCTTGAGAATAGCATTTGACCGGAGCGTGGATAAACCTACCTAAAGCCGCAAATTCCACGATCTGATCGAATTTTTCATCGGTTTGAGCCTGGGTAAGGCCGAAGAGACTTGCATTCAGGTAGACATTTTCCTTGCCCGTAAGCTCTGTTTGAAAGCCAGCCCCTAATTCTAAAAGGCCGCAGACTCGGCCTTCGACCTTGACTTTTCCTCTATCCGGTTTAAGCATTCCAGCGATCAATTTAAGCAGAGTAGATTTGCCTGCTCCGTTTTCTCCGATTACCCCTACGGCCTGGCCTTTTTCTATATTGAAAGTCATGCCTTTGAGGGCCCAAAAATTATCCCAGGATACTCTCCCCTCTATTACAAATTTTAAACGGTACATCTCCCAGGCATCATTAAGCTGAATTACGTTCATTTTAGATTTCCTTCAAAAGCCTTGCTTCAAACTTAGCGAAAAGACTAAAACCCAATATCAAACTTAAGACAGTCCAGATCCATACGGCATTCCAAATCAAAGGCGGCGGGATGTTACCCTGAAAAAATACATCGCGATAAAAGACGATAAAAGGTGTCATCGGATTAATATTACAGATCCAACGAAAGTCACCGGGGACCATCTCAATGGAATAAAATATCGGGGTGACCCAAAACCAGAACATCAAAAATACACCCAAAAGCAGCCCTATGTCTCTAAAAAACACATTCAGGCAAGAGAAGATCAGGCCTAGGCCACAGATAAATAAAAAGTGTAGCAAAAACAATACCACTACAAATGGAAACAACTTTATGATCTTAGGATTAAAAAACAGAAAAACCGGGTATATCAAACACCAGCCAACCAAAAAGTTCAGGAAATTCGACAATATCGAACTTATAGGAATGATCTCACCAGGCAGGTTGAACTGGCGAAGCATGCTTTTTTGGTTCAAAATAGAGTTCGTAGCTTCAGATAAGGCACCAGAAAAAAACATCCAGGGAAATATGCCGGCAAGTGCGAAGAAGGGAAAATCCTCGATTTCTATTTTAAAGATCACGCTGAATACAAAGGTCACGGCCAACATGATTAAAAGAGGGTTTACTATTGCCAGCCATATACCCAAGAGCGAGTTGGCATATCTTGACTTAAACTGCTTAACGGCTAGATCCCATAGACTATGCCGGTAGGCATATAGACTTTTGATTCTTCCGATAGACATCGCTAAATATTTCTATTCTCCCCTGATTCTTTGGGCTATATTTTTTCCGTCGAGTATCGCGTCTTCCATAGCCATGTATTTCCAACGCCCGTAGCGACCGATAAGATATACATGGTGTTGGTTAAGATACTCTTGGATTGTCTTGATATTCGCCTTGTAATTGTGATCATATATTATATAACCGTATTTGATATCTAAAGGATCACATACCTCTATTGCGTCAGCGCAAGATAAGATCCCCGCTTTAGCTAGATCCTCTAAGATCCTATCGGACAGGTATTCTTTATCCGGTGGCCTGTTTGGAGAATAAGAGACCTCTGCGTAAATCGAGCTTTTGCCTTGGGGTACAACCTCCGAAGAAAAGCTTGAAGGAAAACCCACGCGAAAGAACACAAACTTTTTTTCGGGAAAATATATCCAATGTTTATCGCTGAGATTGCCTCTGGCTATTCCCAGATTAAGGCAGAAAATAGAACTGTACCTCAGTTTACCTAAGGCTGTTTTTATCTTTGTCGGCAGGCGTGGTATCAATTTAAGCATCTCCGGAAGAGGTATAGTGGAAATCAGGTTTTCAAACTTGAGCTTCTTTTCGTTTTGAAAAGTGACATTTTTTCTATCTAGATCGATCTGTGTAACCTGATGTTGAGTATAGATCTCTCCTTTGATCTGTTTCTGGAATGCCAGGACAAGTCTTTCTATGCCCCCATTCAAGGGGTACCAAAACTTGGCATTATAACCAAACCTCTTCTTGCTCTGGGCGATAGTACCATTTAACACATCTTTAATCGTGGGCACGGGTATATAATTTTTTACCCATTCACAGGTAAGTCTCTGCGCTGGAACAGTCCAAAATTTGTTATTATAGGGGAGCATAAAGTGTTTGGCTATGCCCTCTCCAAAAGTGTGTATTATCCAATGTTTGAAGTTATCATAATCGGACCTATGCATATAACCGTTAAGCCTGGCATCGAGAAAACCAAAAATACATTCTTTCACTATATGCCTGGGCAAGCCATATAGATTTGCCTGAAAAGGATATCTGGTAAAGTCTCCAAAAGAAGCGACCCAAGAATTACGTTTGACCGAAATCAATTCTCTTCCCAATAATCTGCGCACTAACTCCAACATTGCTTTATTTTTAAAATGAAGCAGGTGTCCGTCATAATCAAAGGTATATCCTTTTATATGCCGAGAACGACAAAGTCCTCCTGGAGTAGATTCCTTTTCAAAGATAAGGTAATCTTCCTTTAGAAAATAGGCCGCGCTTAATCCTGATAGACCAGCGCCTAAAATTATGAATTTTTGTTCTTTAGCCATCGATCTTAATTGCCCCTATTTTTTTAAGGGCTAGACCGCAGATAGATACGATGATAACCAAGATAACGCCCCCTTGTAGATTAGAAACCCTATTAATCAGAATAGCCGAAGCCCCGAAAAACAAAGCAAATAAATACATAAGCAGCAAAGTCTTGGGTTCTTTCCACCCGGCAGTAAGTAAACGTAAGGCGAAATGGTCTTTGCTCTTTTTCATCACCGCACGACCATGTAAAATACGCATCAAAATTACAAAAGCCGTATCGAACAAAGGAAGCCCTAAGACTAAAATGGGGGTAAGTAAGGCGATTTGCCTTTTTAAGGGCGCATAATCGATCATTATCGCCGTAGCCGCCAGAAGAAAACCAAAGACCATGCTGCCGTTATCCCCCAGATAGATCCTTGCTGGGGGAAAGTTGTATCTTAGAAACCCCAAGCCTGCCCCGATTATAAAGCTGCATAAGATAGATGTAACCAGGTTATTGCTGATAAAAGATACGACTAAAAACGCCCCTGCGGCAATGACAGTGATCCCGCTACATAGCCCATCCATGATATCCAATAGGTTTAAGGCATTGATGATCACCAGCATCCAGATAAAAGTGATAAAAATATTACCCACCGGACCGGCTATCACCATCTTTGTGGTAGCCCCAAAAACGACCAAAGCAAAAGTCGCTATTATCTGGCCTAAAAATTTTGTCGCTGGCGACAATTCTATAAAATCATCTAAGATCCCGACCAAGAAGATTATTGTCGTGCCTAGTATTATTCCTTTTGCCTGTGACGTGAAAAAGTCCTTGTGTAAAGACATGAGCAAAACTACTATTAGAAATGAAATAAAGATACCTACTCCGCCTAGATGAGAAATACGCTTACCCTCTTTGATGTCGACTTTTCCTTTTTTGAATGGAGCTATCTTTAAGGCGAGATTAAGTATATGGGGGGTAAAAATCAAAGTAAATGTGAAAGAAAAAAGAAGAGAAAAAATACTGACAATAACCATAATAAACTTGTTTCCTCTATCTTGCTTGATATATTCTATTATTGCTCACTATTATAGGCTAATCAGGCCGACTATTAGCAGCTAGATTAGCATAGAGATTGTCAAAATCAGTGAGCATTCGAGTAGTATCGCAGCCGTTGTTCATTGCATAGTTAAAACCATTATTACCCAATGTCCGCGCAAACTCTCTGTTGCCGAGAAGCTCTTCTATTCGAGAGGCCATCGTGTCAATATCCCCGGGTCTGACCAGAAAACCATTGACCCCTTCGTTGATTACCTCTCTAACGCCATCCACGTCATAAGCGACTATGGGTAACTTGGAATACATCCCTTCCAAAAAAACTATTGGAAAGCCTTCCCATAAAGAAGTCAAGGTCAAGACATCAAGGCAAGACATAAGTTCTGCAATGTCACGGCGCCACCCGGTCAAGATGAAATTGTCTTTTAGTCTGGATTTCTCTATGAGCCTTTCAACGCTTTTGCGCAGGATGCCGTCTCCCACCATAATAAAGTGGGTCTTAGGCCTTTTTTCTATTATCAGAGAGGCGACACGCACAAAATCCAAAGGAGACTTCTGAGGTTTAAAACAAGCTACCATACCTACCAGCTGTGTATCTTCGTCGAGACCAAGCTCCTTTTTCTTCTTCTTTTTTTCTACGTTAGGTTTTAGGAAATATTTACTTTCGATACCGTAAGGGATTAGTGCATACTTATTTTTTCTGCCGATCTTGTGCGCCAAGCCCTTTTGTATATCACTTTTTGTAACTGCTACAAATTTATCGGTAAATCTGGCGGTGATTTTTTCTAAAAAGATGTATAAAGACTTGGTCAGGAAATGCTGCCGGTCATTAAAACTCCATCCGTGTACGGTATGGACTATGAACCGGACACCTGCAAAATGTGCCGCCCAACGCCCCAATATGCCAGCTTTAGAACTGTGTGTGTGTACTAGATCTATAGCCTCTTTCTTAAAAAGTGAAGTAAGTTTAAAAAGGCTTACTGCATCGGCAATCAGGTCTATAGGGCGTTTTAGGCTGGGTAAAAGAACTATGTTTACCCTTGGAATGGATAGAGCTTCTCTGGCTAATAACCCTTTTTGCGAGCTTACAAAATATACAGTATATTTCTCTTTATCCAAGAAGCTTACAATATCTAATGCGTTTTTTTGCGCTCCACCTAAGTCTAACTGGGTGATAATATGTAATACCTTGATCTTCTTAGAC
>JAFGHF010000075.1 GCA_016939375.1 Candidatus Omnitrophota bacterium
GCCCTATACGTTCGGCCAAAAATGAACTGATAAACATAAAGATCAAAAAACCCAAATGAGCGATTATTTCCAGCGTGCCGAAAACCCTGCCCCGCATCTTCTCATCTGTAAATTGATGTATCAGGGTATGAGATGATATCATAATCGGCGAAAGAGTCAACCCTAAAATGAAGCTCAATCCCGCGGTAAACAAGATAGAAGCAAACAGTTGCAAAAATACTGTCCATATGCTTAAAACGGCCCCGCTTACAGCAAGCGCCAAAAATATCATCCTGATCTTGGAGAGCTTTTCTCCCAACCTGCCGTAAGTAAGTGCCCCGCATAAAAGGCCGGCTCCTAGACACATGGCCAGGACCCCCAAATCCCTGGTCACCGAGCCCAGCGTCTTCTGCACAAATACAATGGTGACGACGTATACCGCGCCTACGGCTGACCATACCAGAAAAAAAGTACGCCCCACAAAACTGGCACTTTTATTTCTGACTACGTATAGCCATCCATCCTTAATATCGCTAAGGATCGATGTTTTAATAATAGGTTTTGGGGTGTCTTCGCTCTTTGATTCATTTTTTGTCCCCTCAAGACGAAAGACCCTTCTTGTGGCAATACTAAAAATAAAACTTGCGGAAATAACATAAGTCAGGGAATCAAGGAAAAATCCTCCCTGCGAGCCTACCCGCTCCACGATCAGGCCGCCCAGACCAAAACCTACCACCGCAGCGATCATCCCCGTAGTAGAGGAAAGCGAATTGGCCAAAAGCAGCTTGTCTTTAGAGACTAACTCCGGGATTATGGACATCTTGGCCGGAACAAAAAATCGGCTTACCGAAAATACAAGAAAGATTATTATGTATATAGGCACTAAAGTAGCGCCATGTACAAAAAAGATGGCGATTAAAGCTATTAAAGCAGCCCGTAAAAGGTCGCCTATGACCATTGTCCGGCGGTGATCCCATCTGTCGACACAAGAACAGGCAATGGGACCTACCAAAAATACAGGGATGATAGTGCAAGAGAAGACTTTGGCCAATTGCAAGGCTGAGCCAGGGGCCCGGGCATAGAGTAAGGCGATTAGGGCCATATGGTTGAGGCGGTCGCCAAATTGGGAAATGATCTGGCCGAGCCAAAGCGAGATGAAATTCCTGTTTTTAAATACCTCTCTGAATTTAGTCAAAAGCCCTAACTCTTCTTAAGGATTAAACTGATCGCCCCCAGATCGCCTACTTTGTCCTTTAGCTTAGCGGGCAAAATCTTACAACTGCGATAAGGGCGCTTCCAGGCAAAAGCCCTAACGCTCTTAATAAGCGGCTTAAAAAGAAGCGGCCCGGTTTTAGATACGCCCCCGCCAATCACTATCATCTCAGGGTTAAGCACCTGGATTACATTGGTCACGCTTATTGCCAAATAAAAGGCAGCTCGTGCATATATTTCTCTGGCTAATCTGTCCCCGGCTTCTGCTGCGCAAGCGACATGGCCGGCATCTATATCTTTTCTCTTACCGGCCAATCTCAGGATAGGAGAGTTTTTAGCGGCCTTTTCTCTGGCCATGCGGGCAATGGCCGTACCGCTGGCTAAGGCCTCTAAACACCCCCTCTTGCCACAACCACACTTAGGGCCTCCCGGCATAATGACCGTATGGCCTATTTCCCCGGCATCAAAGCTCGCGCCGTGATAGATCTCACCGTTGAGAATCAACCCCCCGCCTATACCTGTACTTACCGTATAATAAAAGAGGTTATCTACTTTTTTCCCCGCGCCGAATAATTTCTCGGCCAAGGCCGCGGCATTTGCGTCGTTATCCAAGGCCACAGGCAGATTGAAACTTTGGGCGAATATTTTTTTTAAAGGGACATTGCGCCAGGTAGGCATGTTGGGAGGATTATATAGAATGCCTTTTTTTAAGTCCAGGGGGCCGGCGCATGATATGCCAATGCCTTTAGTCCTTTTTAGGCCCTTATCATATCTACTCAGGAATGCCCGGATAACACCTTTTGCCTGGCTGAGAGTAGTTTTTAAAGAGCCAGTGGCAAAAACTTCTTTGGCCAGAATCTTCCCTTGTGAGCTCCCAAGAGATATCGAGGTCTTGGTCCCCCCTATGTCTATACCTATAATATAAGGCAAACCTACCCTCCTGTTTATTCCCAAATCGTATATAGTAGATTACTATAACTGTCTCTGTTCGTCAACACATTCGTATATCCGGCATAGTGAGCATATCCTACCACCATCTGCCCCGTTTCTGGTAGGTCTTGATGAACGTCTCAATGCTGCGGTCAAATGTCTTTTCTACATCATCGGGGAAAAAACATGCGGGCAACTCCCCCATGCGCCAATGGTAGGTAAAGCAATCGCAACATACCCCTTTCCTTGAGCAGGGCTCATAGGTACAATTGCATCTTCTTTTGTTTTGGACTATTTTGCACTCCGCCATGAACGATCCTCCGTCTAGTTTGCTTTCTTTAAGATGATATCGCCTATATCGCAGCGAAGATGCTTAGCTATTACGGGACATTTGGCCCGGAAAAGAAAATAGATCGGGCCCTTTTCTCCGGCCAAGGCCTCAAAATTGCCCTGCCCTTTACTGATGATTAGATCGGCATCTTGAAAAATTTTTCTAAAACTCAGCGAGCAAAATTTTAAAATCGCCCCCGGAGCCCCGCAACCTGTAGAAATAATGCGCGCGTATCTATCAATGCCGCAGAACTTGGCATCCTCGATCAGGGCATCATTTATAATCGGCTCTCCCCTTACGGCAAAAAGCACCTTCTTATCTTTAAACTCCTCCAACAACAGCCTGTCAAATACGATCTCACCGGCATTGTCCCCTATATAGAGTATCTTTTTAGCCTTTTTTAGGGCATGTTTGAATGCCGAATAGTCAAATAGCCTTTTGTCCTCTTGGCGTATGACCTTATGCTCTTCTTTGAATATCTTATCTATCTCCTTATCGATATTTATAGAGTGTTTTACTCCGTAATCGATGATGTTTCCGGCAATAGCCAATTCGATAGCCGTCAGGAGCCTGTCTTGAGACCTGTTTACCTTAGCCTTTAGGCGGTGGTAGAACGACAAAGCAAGCTCATTGCTTTTTTGTTTGAGCTTCTTAAAAGGATCGTGTCTTCCGGTTGTGGTGCGCACCAGCTTATAGAGAATCCTGCCCATTGCCGTAGGGCATTCGTTCAGATCAAAGGCGATGACCTCTTTGGCCAAGTCATTGAGTATCTTCTTCTGCGTGGCCTTGTTGGCTCCGGCCAGCTTGGCCGCATCCAATGCTTGTTTAAAAAAACAAGGCACGCAATCTAAATAAGTCCTCACCCCGTTATAAATCCTCCCAATCTTTGTTTAAGGTCTACAGATATATAAGTAGCTTCGCCTAATAAAATTATAACGACTTTATGTATAATTAAATTTCTAACGGGGCTCATTCTATCTTCTTTCCCCTTCTTGTCATAGTATCTTTTTTGCTGATCGGCCTTACCTTTTTGCGCTTTGCCTCATAAATGGAGACTGCTTTCATGCCCCGGAAGTATCTTTTGATCCCGGCCATATCTTTGCGCGAAAGCGGCCTGACTCTGCTGGGCCTGGTAGGGGTGTTTAGCTGGACCTCATCGGGGCAAATAGCTTTTGCCAGCTCAGCCATCTTTTTGGCCGCTTTTTTATTCTTCTTCATAAACATTATCTGCAGGGCTAGTTTTCCCCGATACTCTTTTCTGAAAACTCTAATGCCTTTTAGTATTTTGGTAAATGTTATTGTCCCTGCCGGCTGATTGACCTGATTTAGGAGCCTTTGTGAATCGGCGTCTAGCTTTAGCGCCACTAAATCCGCCAGGGCAAGCGCTTTCCTTACTTCTTTTCTAAACAGCAGAGAGGCATTGGTCAATACTGCAATCGGCTCTTTGCGCATACCTTTTACCGCCTTTATCGTCTGGCCCAAATTTTTGGCTAAAGTCGGCTCACCCCTGCCGGAGAAGGTTATATAGTCTATGTGCACATCTGGCAATCTCTTGAGCTCCCGGACTATCTTCTCGCTGGAGACGTAGAGCTTTTTCTTAACGCTACATCTTTTGGTCTTTCCTATCTGGCAATAGATGCAATCGAACGAACAGACCTTATCGGCCTGGGAAAGCAGGTCGATGCCCAGGGAACTGCCCAGGCGCCAAGAAGGCACCGGTCCGTAAATATATCTAAAGTCCTTTTTCATAGTACTATATTGTATCAAATTTATCCGCTTTATTGTATGTATAAATAAAATTAGGACAGCCGCTCAACCAATCGCAGTTAGTCCTATTTTAAAAGCAGACCTATTTGGTATCTCTATTGCGCCTTTCTTCTTCCGAGACCACCAGTATATAAGGCCGCTGGGAAATTGGATTTTTTCCTTCTACTACTACTGTTTTATATACCTCTTCTATGATCTGATATTTCAATACCTCATCGGGGACGCCCATCTTGTGGACCCGGCCTTCATCGAGCAGTATAAGGCGGTTACAGTATTCGCTGGCTAAGTTAAGATCGTGTAAGACCATGACTACCGTTAAAGCCAATTCCCGGTTCAGCCTTTTTATCAAGTCCAAAATGCCCACCTGATGGGTTATATCTAGATGTGTCGTCGGCTCATCCAACAAAAGCAACTTTGGCTCTTGGGCTAAGGCCCGGGCAATAAGGGCGAGTTGCCTTTCTCCGCCACTGAGCTCTGTGACCAGCTGACCTTTGAGCTTCAAGGTATCGGTCAAGTCCATACTTTTTTGAGCGATCTCTATGTCTTTTCTCGTCTCCAAAAACCTTAATGCCTCAAAATGCGGGATACGCCCCAATAGGACGAACTCCTCCACGCTCATAGGTACAGCGGTGAAATCCTGGGATACTACCGCTATGCGCTGAGCCAATTCTTTAAGGCCAAACCGGGAGATATCTCTTCCTTGCAAAATGATCGCGCCCTTTTTAGGAGCAAGCATGCGCGTCATCGCGCGCAGGAGTGTCGTCTTGCCTGAGCCGTTGGGGCCGATTATCCCTAAGACCTCTCTATCGCCTAGGTTAAAGCTGATGTCTTTAAGGGAAAATTTGGAATCGTATCCACAGGTAAGTTCTTTTATCTCCAGCATTATCTTGCTCCTAATACAGCTTTTCTTTTGGTCAAGGCATAAATAAAAAGGCTGCCGCCCAAGATACCGGTGATCACGCCTACGGGCAATTCCATAGGGGCGATGATCGTTCTGGAGAGCGTATCGCAGAAGATCAAGAAAGCCGCGCCGCTTAAAAAGGAAGCGACCAAAAGAATGCGGTGATCACTGCCGGCAAACATGCGCACAAAGTGCGGGACGACCAGGCCCACAAAGCCGATTATACCGGCCACAGAAACAGAAAAAGCGGTCAGCAAAGAGGCAATGGCAAAAAGCAACTTTTTAGTCCTCTCTACATTGATCCCTAGATGCTGGGCTTCTTCTTCTCCCAGAGAAAGGGCATTTAGGTCAAGTGAGAAAAAATATGA
This sequence comes from Candidatus Omnitrophota bacterium, assembly GCA_016939375.1. Lineage (GTDB taxonomy): Bacteria > Omnitrophota > Gorgyraeia > JAFGHF01 > JAFGHF01 > JAFGHF01. Next base: position 5,489 of record JAFGHF010000075.1, read on the forward strand.
GACGAAAAGCAGGGTAATAGATACATAAGACATCGCCTTTATTAAGAACCAATCCGGCTCTTGCAAGGAACCCATGACCCAGAAGACTATCCCATGCAAGTCCCTTGTATGGGAAACGGCCATGATCAACATGATCAGGGAGGAAGAGATAAAGCTAAACATCACTCCGGTCAAAAGCAATCCCTGCATCCTAAGTATGCCTTTTCTCAAGCTCAAAGAATATATTACTGCAATCACAATAATCGCTCCCAGAAATCCGAAGACAGGCAAAGAGATCAGGCCTAAAAACCTATATAATCTAAGTACTATGTTTATGCATACGCCCAATGCCGCCGCCCCGGATATGCCTAAGGTATAGGGCTCCACCAGGGGATTGCGAAACATCCCCTGCAGGATTACCCCGGCTAAGCTTAAAGAGCCTCCTATGGCAAAACCCAATAGTATGCGCGGCAAGCGGATATCAAGCAATATGCTGTATTCGGCGCTACCTCTGCCTTCTAGCAGTAAAGAGATTATTTTTCTAAAGGGGATACCAGCTGAGCCGACACATAAAGAAACGGCGCTTACGCCCAAGAGGGCGATCAATAATACGGCTATCCATAATATCCAACGCGAAATCTTTCTATCCATCTTCGGGGTGTAGGATTTCTACCATCCTCTCAAGGCCTTTTACAAAGGTCTGCGGCGTAGGGCTGCAGTAGAGATAATCATCGATTATATAGATCCGCTGATCCTCTACGGCTTTAAGCGAAGTATACTTCTGCCATACTTCTTTTTCCTGCTCGCCTTCAATGCCCATACTGATGATCAATATCACATCTGGGTTATCCTGCAGCGCCTGTTCTCTCGAATAAAGACCCGTTCTGGTATCGGTGGCCACATTTATCCCTGAGGCAAATTCAATGCTATCATTTACAAAGGAGTCTTTATTGGCCACAAAAAGTGGGTTGGCCCCTACTTGTACTAAAACTTTTACTTTGGGCAAGTGGCTAACCTTTTCTTTTATTCGCTCTACCTCAAAATTAGCCTGGCGGACGATCTGTTCGGCCCTTTCTCGTTCCCCCACCATAACCCCCAAAAGAACGAATTGTTCGCCTAACTCTTGAAAATCACGGGCCAGCTCAAAGCTCTCCACCCTTAGGCCTAAATTTTGTAGTTTTTTTACGGTCTTTGGATTTGTAAGCGGTATGGCCAATACTAAATCCGGCTTGAGACTGATTATCTTCTCCTCATCGACCTCTACAATCGTGCCTATCTTTTCCTTTTCGCTTGAGTCGCGACAGTAGGTAGTCACACCTACTACTTTATCCTTGAGCCCTAAAAGATAGAGCTGCTCAGTGATAGATGGACCTAAAGATATTATCCTCTCAGGAAACTCACTGGCATCTTGAGCAAGACACAGAGATATTCCGGCAACGCTAAATAAAAATAGTGTCGCCAAAAATATGCCTAACAGATATTTTTTCATAATACAAAACCTCGTACCTTATATTCTAGCAGAGTTTAGCCGCTTTGGCAAAAACATAGATAAAACCAGGCAATGGACTAAAATTCGCATTTTAGGCTAGTGAGTATTTGGGTCCCGGGCATGGGATAACCTTCCTGTTCCTCATACTCTTCATCAAAAAGGTTATTACCGCTCACCCGAAACTCCCAGATATCCCAAAACTTCTTGGAAATACTCGCGTCACAGACCCAATAATGGCCCAGAGAACGCAGATTATTATCTACGGTAAACCTCTTGGTGATGTAGCGCCAAGCCAGATCAAAGGTCCAATCGTTATATGTCTTGTAATTAAGGTTTAACTTATAGCTGTGTTGTGGTCGATAGATGAGCCAGTCTTTGGTCTCCTTATTTTTGGCATATAAGTAGGTATAATTAAAATTGGCCTTTACCTTTTGCCAGATCACAAAATCTGTATTCCACTCTACTCCTTGGATTATTGTAGCGGAAAGATTCTCCGGGCGCGACCACCAATTTTCATCCATATTCCAGATGATCAGGTCTTTGACCCGATTGCGGAAAAACGTGACATCGGCCCAAAGCGCCTTCAAAAAATAAGTGGAAATACCGAATTCGAACGACTCAGCCTTCTCAGGGCTCAGGCGGGCATTGCCTTCTACTCCTCCGCCCCAGAAAAAGGCCTCTCTGGGCCAGTATAGATCATTAAAGGTAGGCGCGCGAAAGGAACGGGCATATAGACCGTGCACCTTAAAGTTATCGTTTATCCACCAGGCAAAACGTCCGCTGGGGCTGATGCGGTCGCCAAAGTTTGAATAATCGTCATAGCGGGCGCCAAAATAGATCTTCATGCGCTGGAAAGGGTCATATTCGCCTTCAACATAAAAGGCATTTAAAAAAGCGCTGTACTTTCCGGTGCTTGAGCTATTTAAGCCGAATTCTTTACGGTTATACCCGCCTGTCAGCCTGATCGAATCAAGGATCTTATGGGCAAATTGCAGGTCAGCACCGTAGACCGTGGAGTGGTGAGCATCTACATTATCAGCGGCTAGATTCCACATAAAGTCAAGCCGATCGATATTATGATAAAATTTAAACAAGACATTCGACTGTTCGCTCAAATCGGCCTTCCAGGTCAGATCGAAGTTTTGTTGCCAAGCCTCCTGTCTATTGTCGATATCTTCCCACTGACTGGGGCCCAGTGAACCCAGTTCGGACTGGTAATATCGATAAGCGAGGCTGAGGCGATTATTCTCCTCCGGCTGGTATCCGAGTTTCAATTTTGTATTATGATATTCGTAATCGGAATTTTTGCGGTGTCCGTCAGTCTTGTATGTATCGTGGCTTAAATAATAATCAAAGATATCCAGATCTCGGCCATGGGCAAGGGAAGCCTCTCTGGTATCGTATAGGCCGTATGTACCTTTTATCATAGTCTTGGGGAAGCTCTTACCGTCTTTTGTGATAATATTCAAAACCCCGCCCATCGCCCCTGAGCCATAGATGCTGGAAGCCGGCCCTTTAAGCACCTCGATTTTTTCTATATCGCTTAGATTAATCTTGTTTAGATCGGCCAGGCCGTCCCGGGGCGTATGCGCAGGGATACCGTCTAAAAGCGTCAATACCTGTGCTCCGGAAAGGCCGCGGGTATGCACTGTTTTTACCGTACCGTCTGAGCCATAGTCGATGATATTTACCGAAGGCAGCCTGTCTAAAATGGAGGCTGTGGCGGTGAGCCCTGAGTCTTCGATGGATTGCGCCTTGACGACGCTCACATTCTGCGGTAAGTCCTCGTACTGTTCCTCTATCTTAGAGGGCGTGATCACTATCGTGCCGATATCCAGAGAATGCAGGTTCTCTTGGACAGCATCCTCACAAGCAGCAGAGAAATTAAATCCCAAAACAAAAATAAAAATCAAAAAAGCAGCCTTTTTCATCCTTTCTCCTTTTTTAGACAACTCTATAGTCCTGAATATCCAGAAACCAATATTTACCAAACCCTTCCTTAAGGACTACTCTACTTTTTGTTATCTCGATCTTTCCTTTAAATAACGGGCCTTGCAAGACAAATGTATGGAATTCTCCATTTTCTCCACAAGGACAAATATCCTTTTGTTTAAGCTCTTCCAATAAATCTCTGTCTACTTCTCTACCAATGAATTCTTTACCCAGCTTTTCGGCATTACAGCTGACCACTATCGCCTTAAAGCCGCTGGCGATAAAATCTTCCACCACCTTATCCGGAGCAATGCCCCAGAGGGGTTGAATAGGCTGGATATGCAGCTCCTTAGAGACGCGTTCCACCCAACTGTTGTGTTCCTCTAGATAAACGTCACCGAAGACCATTGCCCCAAAACCCTTATTTTTCAACTCAGATACCGCTTTTTTAAACTCTGCTTCATATTCTTGCATCCCGGGGCCGACTGCTTTCTGCACCAATGAAATTCCAGTCAGCTCAGCCTGTAATTTAAGCAGCTTTGCCTCTATTCCGTGAAAACAACAACGGCGATACTCTTTAGAGATAAAGTTAAGCAGGTATTGTATCTTTCGGCCCTGACCCAATGCTTTGTAGCAGGCAAGGCAACTGTCCTTTCCCCCGCTCCATGAGGATATTGTCTCAAGACTCACTGTATATTGATGCTCCTTTCTGCAATAAAAAACCCTTGACGTTTGATACGCCAAGGGTTGCACCCTGATTTACTTAGACCCTAGAAACAACACTTGTTAAGCCCCATCCCTCGCAGGGCTTAAAAGTATTCTACACAAATTAGGCAGGTCTTCTGGCTTCCGGCTTTCTATTTACCGCGCCTTCCCATGCCCAACTTTCGACACAGTGGCTAATGCGGCTTTCGCTACCGTTTACAGCGACGGGACCGCGCTCGAATTCCACGAGCTTCCCTATTAAGCCCGCCCCGTTAGAAATATCGTTATTGTCCTTTATTTCTAATCGGGGTCAAAACACCTAATTTGAAATATATTAAATTATCAGAGCTACTTTATACCAACTCCATACTATTGTCAAGAAAAAATACTTGTTTTCTATAAATGGTCGTGGCTCTTTAAGTAATCCACGTAGTCTTTTACCGCCAGGTCAAACTCAAAGAAGGAGTGGCTTACCCCCGCCCTTCTGAGTTTACCCAAGTCGGCTTCGGTAAAGTACTGGTATTTATCGCGGATCGATTCGGGCATATCAAAATACTCTATCTTAAGCGGCATATCCAATGCGGAAAATATCGCCCGGGCCAACTCATTCCAGGTGTGGGCATCTGCTGTGCCTACATTATAGATGCCGGTCTTTTTGGGGTTTTCGATGAAGTGATAGACTATGTCCACCGCATCCTTTACATAGACAAAGTCTCTTTTCTGTTCGCCGTCGGCATAATCGTCCCTGTAGGACTTAAACAGTTTGATCTTGCGTTCTTTGAGCACCTTGGCAAAGGATTTGGCGATTACGCTCATCATATCGCCTTTATGATATTCATTGGGACCGAAGACATTGAAAAACTTAAAACCGGTGACTTTATCTATCAGACCATTGCGCAAGACCCATAGATCAAAAAGCTGCTTGGAATAACCGTAGATGTTCAAAGGCCTTAGCTTCCAGGTAAACTCGTCTTCATCGGAAAAACCCTGCTCGCCCATGCCGTAAGTGGCGGCGGATGAGGCATATAGGAAAGGTATCCTGTTTTTTATGGCGTATTTGGCCAGTTCTTTTGAATATTCATAATTATTCTTGATAAAGTATGTGGCATCGATACATGTGGTCGAGGTACAAGCGCCCAGGTGCACTATCATATCCGGTTTCTCGATCTTGTTCCCCAAGACATTATTAAGGAAATCCTCTTTTTCGATATAATCGCTGAAATCCTTATTGACCAGATTGCGCCACTTCGGGGAATCGCCTAAATGGTCGACAACCAAAATATCGGTTATGCCCTTCTGGTTCAACTTCCAGAGAAGGCAACTGCCGATGAACCCCGCACCACCTGTGACTATTACTCGCATATTATGTCCTTTTTTGGTTGTTAGTGTTGACGGCCGTATAGCTATTATTGGGACCGGTTCCCTTAAGGTCTACGCTGTCCTTTTTTGGTTGTTAGTGTTGACGGCCGTATAGCTATTATTGGGACCGGTTCCCTTAAGGTCTACATATACCTGTGGGAACCGGTCCTCAAGGCATAAGTAATATTACTCCAATTTTTTCAGGATGTCAAGGTCTTCTCTTTTTTGCTCTTAAGCTCCAAAATTCTTCTCTCTTGCTTACTGAGACTATCCAAGCCATATTTCGAGACCTTATCTAAGATCAAATCTACTTTTTGATCTAGTTCCTTCTCAGTCATTTCTTTCCTGCGGGCCTTTTTCTGCCTTAGCAAAAAGGCAATGCCGGAGGGATTCCATCTCCAATAAGAAAGCTTTCTCCGTATCCATTCGTTTTTCAAATATAGATAACCGAAGAGCCCTCCTCCCAGATGGGCAAAATAGGCTATGCCGGCTTGAGGAGCGGATAGCGCCCCCAAAAGATTAATACCGGCTAAAAACAGTACCGCATGCCTGATCTTCATAGGAAAAATAAAAAACATCAGCACTATTGTATCAGGAAACATCATCGCGTAAGCGACCAATATGCCGAATATCGCTCCCGAGGCCCCGATTACCGGGATCCCAGAGCGAAAAGCAGTCAAATAACTACACAACCCCGCTCCGATGCCGGTGAAAAAATAATATGACAAAAACCGCCTACTGCCCCAACTTGCTTCTATGGCCGGGCCAAAAAACCAAAGCATCAGCATGTTTACTGCCAGATGCCATAACCCCGCGTGTAAAAACAAGTAGGTGGCCAGCTGCCAAACCCTTAATTTGCCAAATACATATCTTGGCACCAACCCAAAAATACTTAACCAGGGAAATCCGGATATTAGATTGACCAATAGGAACATAGCCACATTGATGATTATCAACACTTTTACAGTCTTGGTCATAGTGACACCGATATTAAAACCGGAATATGAACTTCCAGCCGCATAACGGCCCATTGGATATACTCCTTTGGAAGGAATTATATAGCCCCAACGGGAGTCGAACCCGTGTCTGATGGCTGAGAACCACCTGTCCTAGGCCTCTAGACGATGGGGCCCTGTTTAGTTTACGCTTTATTGTTTATAGCTTATAGTGCATAGCCTATGGCGGGAATATAGTTTATAGAAAAAGGGTTAAAAAGTCAAACAAAATATATTGACTAAGGTACGCTATTCCTGTAAACTTAAGTAGAATAACCTTTGCCTTGAGGACCGGTTCCCGGAACTATCTGTAGACCTTAAGGGAACCGGTCTCAATAATAGCTATGCGGCCGTCAACACCAACAAGCAAAAAAGGACAGCATAAACCTTAAGGAAACTAAGTACCAATAATAGCTATGCGGCCGTCAACACCAACAAGCAAAAAAGGAAATATATGCCCACCTCTGTAGGAGTTGGAACAAGTGAAAGTTCTGATGCATTCCAAGCAGGCAAGGAAGCGGCTAAGATTGCCTGCAATAGAGCCAAAGAAGACTTCCTGGACCTTTTTATTGTCTTTGCCTCAGGCAAGTTCGAACAACCAAAGCTTCTGCAGGGGATAAAATCTGTATGCTCAGGGGCGACCATCGTGGGTTGCTCCAGCGCCGGAGAAATAACCGGCGAGGGAAGCGCAAAAAACTCTGTAGCCGTAATGGGGCTTAAGTCCGAGCGGCTACGCTTCGCCACCGGCCTAGGTTGTGGCTTAAGCCAAGACGCCCGTTCAGCAGGACAAAGATGCGCCAAACAGGCGCTGGCCGAAAAAATCAATAACCGGCAAGTCTTTATAATGTTGCCCGATGGGCTTACTGAGCACGGTTCTGATGTCATCAGAGGCATCCAGGAAGTCTTAGGTACCAGCTTCCCTATCGTGGGGGGCTCGGCCGGAGACGATTATCTGTTTAAAAAAACCTATCAATACTATCACGACAGTGTATTTAGCGACTCCGTAGTAGGGATCTTATTAGGCGGCGATATATCTGTAGGTATCGGCATCAGGCACGGCTGGCATGCTATCGGCAAGGCCCACGAAGTAACCCAGGCAAGCGGCAACACCTTAAATAAAGTGGACGGCAAAGAGGCAATCAAAATCTATGAAGATTACTTCGCCGAAGAAGCCGAGGACTTAAGGAAATCCCAATGGGCAAAGGTCTCCACCATTTATCCCTTAGGGATGTCTATTCCTGATGAAGAAGAACTTCTGATCCGTTACGCCTCTAAGGCCACTGCCGACGGCTCCCTGGTCTGTGCCGCCGATGTACCTCAAGGTTCACAGGTGCGGCTGATGATTGCCGATAAGGAAGGCGTCCTCAATGCAGCCAAGGAAGCTACTTTAAAAGCCAAGGAAGGCATAAAAGACGCTGAAATCAAGGCAGTAATAGTCTTCGATTCCATAGCGCGCAAAAGGGTCTTGGGCAGAGATTCAGTTAAAGAAATCGAAGTGATTAAAAAGACTCTGGCTATGGGAGCGCCAATAATCGGTTTTTACAGCTATGGCGAACAGGCCCCTCTTAGAGCAGAGAGATATATCGGTAAATCCTACTTTCACAATGAAACAATAGTGGTCATGTGCATAGCTGAGCATAAAAAATAGGCTACAAAGGCATTCCTATGGTGAATTTAAATAGCATAAGTATCATCCCTATAATAATAAGCGGTGTGATCTTCTTTTCCTTTGTCTACTTAGTCATTATAACCGAAAGGCAAAGCAAGGCCAGAGAAAAGCTGCAGCGTTCGCTGGAAAAACTCAAAAAAGCCTATGATGACTTGGATGAACAGGCAAAGATTATCGTAAAAAAAGACTTAGAGCTGAATAAAACCCAGGAAGACCTGGATAAAAAACTAAACAGTCTCTATACGCTGCATAAATTAAGCAAAGCTATAAGCACTACATTTGATACGGAAAAGCTCTTTGCTCAAATCGACAAGTCCTTTATCTCAGAGCTAGGGTTTGATAAGGGGCTTTTTATTCTCACAGGCGCCCAAGGGCAAAAATTATCTCTCCCTGTGACAGTGGGATATTCCCAAGAAACCCTGGAGAAGATCAAAGAGGTTTTAAAGAAAAAAGATGTTTTAAGCAGGATACACCAACCTCTATTGGTCGATAAAAGCCTCTCTTATGACTCCCTGAACAAAGAACTGCTGGAGACTTTCGCGCTTGCCTCTTTATGCGCGGTCCCGATAATCTCTCAAGAAGCGGCCTTGGGCTTAATCATACTTGGCAACGACCTGCCATACGCACAGGTCACTGAAGGAGACCTGGAGATCCTTTCTATCTTAGCGGGGCAGATAGCCAGCGGCTTGGAAAACGCGCGACTTTACGAAGAGTTATGGAACTCTCATCAGGACCTGGAAAAACGGGTCATGCAAAGGACGCGGGAGCTTGAGCTGGCCAACGAAAAGCTTACAAAGCTGGACAAAATAAAATCTGATTTCGTCTCAGCCGTCTCGCATGAGCTAAGGACACCTCTCACTTCCATCAAAGGGTATGCTTCTATATTGATGGCCGGCAAGCTAGGGGAGATACCCGAATCCGTCAAGGAGCGCCTGGAAAAAGTCAACAAGCATTCCGACAGCTTAGTCAAGCTCGTAAATGACCTGCTCGATATCAGCAGAATAGAAAGAGGCAAAATCGGCATGAAGCTGGAAGAGCTGGGGCTAAAAGAGATCATAGATGAGGTAGTAGATATAATAACGCCACAGGCAAAAGAGAAAAAGATCCAACTTAGCGTAGATGCCCCTAAGGAAATCCCCTTGTGCCTGGCAGACAGAGTGCAGTTGGGCCGAGTGTTTACAAATCTACTGGGCAACGCGATCAAGTTTACCCCTGAAAAAGGCAAGATCGCCATAAGCGTGAAAGAAAATGAAGACCATTTTAACATAGAGGTCCGGGATTCAGGGATAGGCATAGCCGAAGAAAACCTAGCCAACATCTTTGAAGAATTTTATCGCGTGGATAATGCAGTAAATCAAAAAGTAAAAGGAACGGGCTTAGGCCTATCTCTGGTCAAACGCATCGTGGAAGCACATAAAGGCAGGATTTGGGTAGAAAGCAAGCTCGGCGAAGGCACTAAGTTCAGTTTTACAATACCCAAAGCATAATACTGTTGCCTTGAGTACCTGTTTCCGCAGGTCTTTGTAGACCTTAAGGAAACTGTTACCAATAAAAGCGATGCGGCCGTCAACAGCTTAAACCAAAAAAGGACAGTAGGCATAAAAGGAATTTATATGGCTAAAAAACGCATCTTAATAGTAGATGATGACCCGGATATCTTGGATGTCTTGCGCCTGACTATCCCGGAAGAAGAATATGAGGTAGTGGAAGCACAGGACGGTCAAGAAGCACTAAGCAAAACGTACGAGAGGCCCCCTGACCTGATCATCTTAGACTACATCATGCCCAAGCTCGATGGAATACAGGTCTGCCAAAAGCTAAAAAAGGATATTCTCCTAAGGCATCTACCTGTCATTCTGCTCACCGGCAAAGGCGACGTAAAAGACAAGGTCAAAGGCCTTGATGCAGGTGCCGACGATTATATAGTCAAGCCATTTGACCCGCAGGAGCTTCTGGCCCGCATCAGGATGACGCTCAGGCGCAGTGAAATAGATTTAGATGCCGCGCCGCTGACCAGGCTACCGGGAAACGTCTCTATCTTTAACGAAATCGACAGACGCATCAAAAGCGGCGAACAATTTGCAGTAGCCTATGTAGATCTGGACAAATTTAAGATATTTAACGACAAATACGGATTTGCCTGGGGCGATAGGATCATCCAGGAAACAGCCCGTGTATTGATTAAGGCCGTAGAGGAAAAAGGCACTAGCGATGACTTCATAGGCCACATCGGGGGTGATGATTTTGTGATTGTCACCGAAACCAATAAAGTCGACCAGATCTGCAAGCTAGTCATATCCCAATTTGACAAAGTCACTTTGGAACTTTATCCACCAGAAGACCGCAAAAAGGGATATATCTCGGGAAAGGACAGGCAAGGAAAAAAAGTCAAGGTAGATCTGATCTCTGTATCTATAGGGGTAGTCACTAATAGGAGCCGTAAACTCACCCACGTAGCCCAGGTCGCTGAGATCGGAGCGGAATTAAAGGAATTCGCCAAGAAGACCAAAGGCAGCAATTATGTGAAAGATAAACGCAAGTAGGCAGTTTATAGTTTATGGTTTATAGCTTATAGAAAAAGCCGGCATTTCTGCCGGCTTAATTTTTTGTCTATAAACTATAGGCTATCGACTATAAACTAAATTTGGTGCGCAGGGCGGGACTTGAACCCGCACGGCAAAAGCCACACGCCCCTCAAACGTGCGCGTATACCAATTCCGCCACCTGCGCAAAA
>JAFGHF010000076.1 GCA_016939375.1 Candidatus Omnitrophota bacterium
ATCATCTTCCTGACTGCGCTATAAATTAAATAACCGCCGCAGGCCCCTATAAAAGACATATTAAAGATGTTGGCCCCCAGAGTGGTCAAGCCGCCATCCTGGAATATCAGACACTGGACCACTAAGACTACCGCGATCACTATTGCTCCGGCACAAGGGCCTAACAAGACCGCTGCCAAAACGCCGCCTAAAAGATGGCCCGATGTCCCTCCCACAACAGGAAAGTTCAACATCTGGGCCGCGAAAATGAAGGCAGCCATCACGCCCATCAAAGGCACCATTTTGTCTTTAAGCATCTGGGTCGTCCTTTTTAAGCAAAAGCCCAAGCCCCCGATAGAAAGCAACCAAGTAGGGATCCAGGTATTTGCCGCCAAAAATCCATCCGGTATATGCATCTTCTCCCTCCTCATATTAAAATGTTAAAAGGCCAATGTCAATCCGCTGGTGACTAAAAAATCGGCGCTGGCATCAGAGATACCCCAGCCAAAGCCCAGGTCGAATGTGATTATATCAGATAAGGCATAGTTAAATCCAACTAAACCTGCAAATGGATTATCGTCAAATTCACCGTCAAAGTTCGTCTCTCCTGTCAGTTCCCCTACAAGGTTCAACCTCTCATTTACCGGGTATTCCAAAGCAATGGCGTATGAGAACACATCGTCGTTTTCGTCTTCCGCAAGACCGACATAGGTATAGCCTAAATTCAGGTGTCCGACGACCTTTCCCAGCTCTTTTGTCAATATAGCATTGATAGCGTGGTCTACCTCGCCGGAACTTAAGCCCTTCTCTTCGTCTCCTGTCTCTGTCTTAAAAGAATAGGAGATTGCCAAAGCTGGTATATTCTCTTTTTCCTCTAAGACGTTGAGCTTGGCGCTTATCGACACATCGCCTATGCCATCGACATCATCACCGTTGGAGACCTCGATAAAATGATAAGGCACTTCCACGCCTATATCCAAGCGGCTAAAAAGCCCGTACTTCATGCAAAAGCCCAAGTTATATTCATCGTCAGCGTCGTCGACATACTCAAATCCTGCCTCGGCTTCAAAATGGCCTTTTTCGACAGTGCCGGCGTCGTCGGTGGACAAAGGCCTGGCCGCCAAACACACAACCGGCAAAAAGACCACAAATATGATTAAAAATATAGAAACTCTCAAAACCCAACGCTCCTTTCTCTCTTTCTGAAAAGCTACTTGATAATACGTTTTTAATATTCGTGCTACGATAGGGCAAAAAAATAATACTGCTCAATCAATTTCTTTGCCGGTACTGGACATGCTTAATGTCGTATGCTTCACCCCCTTTATCGCTTTTAAAGAGTCTTGCAACTTTTGGGCATCCTTGGGGTTGCCTCTTATCGCAATGATCTCTAAGCAGTTATTATGGTCTAAATGGATATGCTGGGTGGAAATGATCACTTTTTGAAAATCGTGCTGCACATCAGTTATTTTGTTAAGCAGCTCTCGTCTGTGATGGTCATATATAAAGGTGATCGCCCCGGCAATCTCTTTATCGCCCTGCCACTGTTTTTTGACCAGCTCCTGGCGGATCAGGTCGCGGATGGCCTCTGAACGGTTGGTGTAGTTTTTCTCCTCGTTCAAACGGTCGAATTTCAGCAAGAGTTCTTTTTCTAAAGATACGCCAAATCTTAATAGCCTAGTCATCGCTTCCCTTTCAATGCTACGATTTTTGAAATAATAACACGAAACAGGGACCTTGTCAATGGTTTTTATTTTTCTTTGCTGGCGCGTATTACCACAAAGCCGCCCGGACTTGCTCCCCTTCTGGGTTCTTCGACAGACTTGATTTTATGCGGCAAGCTAAATATAGCCTGATGGTAGGAAAAGTTTCCAAAGCCTAAGCCCTTGAGCATCTTGGCTACTTCTCCGGCACTAAGAAAATTCGCCTCTCTGTAAAATACGCCTTTTTTCTTTTTATAAAATCTGCCTAAAAAGCTGCCTTTTTCCACTATGGCAACAATGATCTTGCCTTTTTTCCTTAAGACCCTTTTCGCCTCTTTAAGTACTTTTTGCGGGTTTTTCAAGAAGGCCAAAGAAATAATTATAGCTACATAGTCAAAAGCAGAGTTTTTTAGGGGAAGGTTTTCGCCAGAGCCGACTTTTGCGTCTACGCCTCGCTCTCTGGCGATCTTGACCATCTTTTTCGCCGGATCTATGCCGCTTGAAATCCCTAAAGGTGCCGCAAACCTGGCTGTGCCCACTCCGATCTCTAATCCTTTGCCTTTGCGGGGCACCACCTTCCTCAACGCTTCCAATTCCGACAAATAGGCAAACCTGTTTTTATCATACCAGGCATCATATCTTTTATAATAGCGGTCAAAGATATTCATCCTTCGACTCACTTTCGTTCGCTCAGGATGACCCTGAGCACAGTTGAATGGGTCATAGATCCAGGTTTCCCCACCAGCCGTCATAAAACCGCTTCAAGTGGGCATAGGTCTCTTTGTCCAGTGAGTTTCTCTTTACGTCTTTTTCCTTAAAAGAGTATCTATATCCCTGGCAATATGCCATCAATAGGTCCTTGGCCCGGTTTATCTCTTTTGTAAGTTGCTCACATTTATCTCTATCTTGCTTTCGGCAACGGTCCGGGTCATATTTTAACCTCAGCTTGCGGTAGGCCTGGGTTATTTCCTGTAACGTGGCTTCTTCCGCCAAGTTTAACGCCTTTCTGGCCCGCTCTATCTGTTTAAAATCAGCCATTATATTACCTCTTAGCTAAACTTCTATTATCGAACCCGCGCCTATATCGACAAAGCCCTCTTTGAATCTCTCTTTAAAAAGGGCTATGCCTGCGTCTCCGCTACAGTGACAGGGACCCGCTTTTTTAACCCCCAGTTTCTCTAAACCACTCACTATAGCGCTAAGCCTGGGAGACATCCCCAGATGGAATCCGCCTAGCACAAGATAGATATCTTTATCCAGCCTCCTATTTGTCTCTTGGGCCATTTCTAAAATTCCCGGGTGAGCACAACCGGTGATCAGGACCAAACCTTTGTCTGTCTGCAGAGTAAGCGCTATCTCTTTTGGACCCGGACCGGACATCTCCGGACCGGCAAATACGCCTTCGGCTACAGAAACCATATCCTCGACTAACTCAAAATCTATTCCCTTAGCCTTGAGCGACTTCCTAAAAGATTCGGGAAATGATTTACCGAAAAAGAGCCTGCATTTTTTACTTTTGCCTAAGACAGCCGCAAGCCCGTCGATATGGTCCCAATGGTTGTGGGAGAGGACGATTGCGTCGAAGTCTTTTGGATTAATATTCATCTTTTTCAGGTTTGACGATAATTTACGGGGGTCGTCACCTGTATCAAAAAGGATCTTTTTATCCGAGCATTCGACTAAACAAGAAAACCCCCATCCTGATTGCAGGTCCTTATCGTGCAGTTTATTGTCATAGACAATCGAAAGCCTGGCGCTTTTCATTTTCAAATACTCCCTCTGCGGCTATTTAAGCCGTTCATCGAATGTACCATCGGGCAACATGTTATCCGCATGGTAAATCCCTTTTTCTTCCAGTTTTTTTCTCACGCAATCCGGGTTATCAACCCAACAATACTCTTCGACCCATTTTTTGTCCAGCTTGCCCTGTTGGTAGTACCTCTTTAAAGGGCAGGCATCATACCATCTGCAGTTCTTGTTCACGGCTTGATTCTCTTTTGGCAGATCAAGGCCCAGTGACAGTCATCCTGAAAGTTCTCGACCTCATAACCCAATTTATGAAAAAAAGTGTAGGCATAATCCTTGCCGGTCTCTGATTTCTCGTGCGTCCTGCCTTCTTCCCGGTGGACAGAATCTATGATCTGCATCCCCTTCTCATTGAAATCGGCTATGATTAACAGGCCATCTTGGTTTAACACCCTGTCAGTCTCTAAGAACATCTCATCGGCCTCAAATACATGGTGCATCAGGCCGATCATTATTATATTGTCAAAACTCTTATTGGCAAAAGTCATGGCTTTGCCATCCATCGCATAAAGAGTGACTCTTCTAAGTAAATTTCTGCTGGCCAGGTTCAAGGCTGTCGTTTTCAGAGATTCCTGATCCGGGTCTACGGCTACAAAGTCATATCCGCTTTCGGCCAAAACTATGCTTGCGTATCCGTTTCCGCAGCCTATTTCCAATATTGAACCTTCTAAAGGACCGGCCTTCTCAAATATGAGCCTACGGCTACCCAGCAGATCCAGGCCTTTCTTTTTATAAAGAGAGACCCTCTCTTTAAAATGGCCTTGATTGTCTTTTATTTCCTTATCATCTATTTTTGGTATGTAGCGCATGGCCTTCTCCGCATCAACGCATCCTCTGATAAAGCTTCTCCCAGATCTGTATTATTTGCTCTTTTGCCCCCTTTGAGGGATATTCTATTATCGTCTTGCCTTCTACCAAAGCCTTGACCACATCTTCATCGAAAGAAATCTTACCGATAAGCTCAATATTGTTTTTATGGCAATATGACTCTATTTCCTCGCTCATTTGGGTGTTTAGATCGAACTTATTTACGACTAAAGCAACGGGTACGCTGAAATGCCTGGCCACCTTGATCACCCTATCTGCGTCGTGTAAGCCGGATAAGGTGGGCTCGGTAACTACCAAAGCACAGTCTATTCCTGAAAGAGAGGCAATCACCGGACAACCAATGCCAGGGGCCCCGTCAATGATCACCCAATCTGCGTCTTCCTTTTGGGCCAGCTCCTTTGCCTTTTGCCTGACCAAGGCCACCAACTTGCCTGAATTCTCTTCAGCAATGCCCAATTTAGCATGCACGAGGGAACCGAATCTCGTCCGCGAGATATACCATTCGCCGGCGATATTTTCTTGCATTATCACTGCTTCGGCCGGACAGATAAATTTACAAAAGGCGCAACCTTCGCAGGAAATTGGATCAACCACAAAATCCTCGCTGATTGCGTTGAAACGGCAGGCAGCGACACATCTTCCGCATTCTTTGCAAAGTTTTTTGTCGATCTTGGCAGTAAACCCGCTTTTAAATTGATGCCGCTGTTCTATCTCGGGCGAAAGCAAAAGATGTAAGTCTGCTGCATCGACATCGCAGTCGGCCATGACTTTATTTTCTGCCAGAGCGGCAAAGGCCCCGGTGAGTATGGTCTTTCCCGTGCCACCTTTTCCGCTTATCACCACTATTTGTTTCACCCCGTTAAACCTCCAATCAGCCTCTCCCCGCTAAAACATTTATGCACTTTTCGAAGCTGCATAAATACATAGGCTTAACGGGGTTCATCTAGGACCCATCATTATACAAAGGTTATATACTACAGCAATGCCGTTTTCTCTACAGTATTTTACCGCCTCTTCGCTTTGCGCCCCAGGCTGCATCCAGACCCTCTTTATCCCCTTTTCTTTGCACTGCCTGACTATCTTCTCCGTCGCCTCAGGGGGAGTAACCAGATCAGCGACATCACAGACTACCGGTATGTCTTTTACGCTGGCATAACAAGCGATCCCTTCTACTTCTTTTAAGCGCGGGTTGACCGGATATACCTCATAGCCCTTTTCTTTCAGGGCCATCAGGATCTTATAGGCGAATTTGTCCTTGTTTCTAAAAGACCCCGCTACGGCAAACTTCTTCTGTTTTAGGAATTCTTGCACTAGGTCCTGCATCGGACGATATCCTTATATAATTTTTCAAATTTTTCTTTATATTCCGGCAGGGCTCCTACGATATTCTCGCCTCTGGAATAGCAAGAAGCTATTTCTTTTTTAAAAGGGATGCGCATCAAAATAGGAACGTTTTCTTTTTGGCAGTAGGCATCGGTTTTTTCATCTCCGATATCAGCACGATTGAGCACTAGGCCAAAAGGTATCTTCATCTTTCGCAAGACTTCTACCGCCAGTTTCAAGTCATTGAGGCCAAATGGGGTAGGCTCGCTTACTAAAATACAGAAGTCAGAACCTTTGATCGATTCGATGACAGGACATGAAGTCCCCGGAGGCGCGTCGATTATTACAGTCCGCGAAGGATTGGCATATTGTTTTACAGTCCTGATCAAAGGTGGGGACATCGCCTGGCCGATATTTAGCTGCCCGTGCGCAAATTGAAGGCTATCTTTCTCGCCGATCTCCACGCAACCTATTTCTTTATCGACTTCTTTTATTGCTTCTTTAGGACAGAAATATGTACACGAGCCACAACCATGGCAGAGCTCGGGAAACACCAATACTTTATCTTTAATCACCACCAAGGCATTATAAGCGCAGACCTCTTGGCAACGGCCACAAAAGTCACACTTCTCTTTGTCTATCTGGGGTATAGGAATATAGACAGGGACCGTATTCTTTATTTCGGGCTTTATAAATAGGTGGGCATTGGGCTCTTCTACGTCACAGTCTAGAAGTTGGACATTAGTTAAAGATAGCGCTAGATTGACACTGACTGTAGTCTTGCCTGTGCCGCCTTTTCCGCTGGCAACTGAAATTATCATATAATCTTCTACTTAACCTCTTGTCAGTCTGTTACCGCAAGTTGGACAATTTATAGTATTGCAGGGCACCCCTCTTTGGTGTTGCACCTTGTTTCCGCAGCTAGGGCATACGCAATATCCCCCCGGGCCGGCACCTGGACGGTTGCCGCCTCCTTGGCCACGGCCACCACCGGGACCCACAGGTCCTGTTCCGTCTCCGAATGGCATGGTCTCCTCCTTCCAAAAGTTTATTTTATTTATCACTTTGGCCTTTGCCCGGCATGCCAAACTTTGACCCTACGCTGGGTCCGCCGGTAGGCTTAAGCTCTCCCTTATTATATTTTTCAACCGCCTCTTTTACACTGCCGGATATGCCGGTGATTATTTCTACCCCTCCGGCATTCAGCGCACTAAAGGCATTGGGGCCCACGTTGCCGGTAAGGACCGCTTTGACATTCTTATTGGCCACCAACTGTCCCGACTGGACACCCGCTCCACCCATTGCCGCAATATTTGGGTTTTGCACTGCCTCAAATTCCAGGGTCTGCGGGTCGACGAAAATAAAAAACTCACAACGGCCAAAACGCGGGTCCACCTTTGTTTCCAGATTATTCCCTTGAGCAGTCACGCAAATCTTCATCTTATCTCCTTAATTATTCTTCATCGGGATGGTCGCATTCGGTCTTTTCGATCCCGTAACCTCTGCCGGCACCGGGCCTGCATAGGCTTTCCCCTCCCGCCAGGGTACCTTTGACTAGACTTTCTATTACATCATCGATTTTTCCGCTTACTCCTAAAATTGTCTTGATGCCTAGTTCCTGGAAAAACCCTGTTGCGCGCATGCCCATACCACCGGCGATAATAGCCTCTGCCCCCTGCTTATGCAAAAACTCAGGGATAGCCCCTGGGGCATGGCCGGGGTTATCAACCACTTCTTTGTTGATAACGCTATTATTTTCTATCTCTACGATAGTAAAGTGTGGACAGCGGCCAAAGTGGGGGGACACAAATTCCCCATCCGTGGATATAGCTATCTTCATCAACGTCCTCCATCTAAATAGATGTTATTTTTCTTTTTTTGTCTTTTCCAACTCTGCGATATGCTTGTTCATCAGTTCGATCTCTTCCTTGAGCACATTGACCTGCTCTTTGAGCATATCCGCTTCCTGCTGCGGGTTCATCTCCGGGGGGTAGGGATATCCGGCATACGGATAGCCGCCATAAAAAGGCGCACCGTAAGCAAAACCTCTGCCCCAACCAAATCCACGGCCACGGCCACGGCCCATTCCCCAACCACGGCCATAACCATATCCGCCGCGGCCTCTGCCGGGGACCGGATTCATATAACCGGCAACGGGATAACCGGCGCAGTAACCTGCCGCTCGGCCTGTCATCGGCCCTAATCCTTGTGGTCCAGTTCTGTCTCCACCTGGCATCTTAATCACCTCCCTTTACATTTATCACATAATCCGTAAAATTGAATCAGATGGTGGGTAATGTCAAAATTGTATTTTTTTGACAAACCCTTCTCTGTCTGCTGCAACAGCTCTATTTCATCATCGATAAACTCTGTATAATCGATTACCCTGCCGCAATTAGTGCATACTAAATGGTGGTGATGCCTCTCGCCTTTAGGGCCCAGGGCCAATTCATATCTGGCCCTGCCATCACCAAAGTCAAATTTAAAAACCAGCCCCATATCGACCAACAGCTCTAAGGTACGGTATACCGTTGTCAAGCCCACTGTGGGGCATATCCTGTGCACGGCCATATATACATCTTCGGCGCTTAAGTGTTTCTGGGTCTTGCTTAAGACTTCTAAAATAGCCTGCCGGGGAACGGTAATGCGAAAACCTGCCCCTCTGAACCTTGTGTGCCACCACGGTCCTCCGTGACCAAATCCCCTGGGCATCCTCTATTCTCCTTATTGAAAATGGTTTCCATTATCAATTATACACCAGGGACCACCCCCTGTCAACCCCTTTTTTCATTTTATTTTATTAAGACCGGTTCTTGAGTCTATCGGAGAACTGTTCAGGAGCCAATCGGGAAAGTGTCCCCTGAACAATTTCAGGCTAGCAGATCCGCGGAAGCTGGTCGTGTTCCAGCATGGGTAGGATACGTTGTGAGCCGATTGCGGTATTTAGATATACTTCTCTTTTATGTTTAGACGAAACTTTACCTATTATTTTGGCTTCTCTTCCCAGCGCCTTTTTTACTTTCAGCGCGTCTTTGGTATCCACAAAACAGACAAACTTTCCCTCATTGGCTACATATAGAGGGTCAAATCCTAATATATCGCACATCTTTCTTACGTCTGTCCTTATAGGGATATCTTTTTCATCGACCTCGATTCCCAGGCCGCTACTATGTGCTATCTCATTTAAAACCGTGGCCAGCCCTCCCCTGGTCAGGTCGCGCATAAGGCTTATTCTTTTGGAAGCCAAAAGACACCTGCCGACCTCGCGGTTAAGACTACGGCAATCACTTTTTATCTTTGAGCCAAAGCCGAATTTTTCCCGGGCATTCAAAATAGCCATACCGTGCTCAGCTATCGGACCGTTAATCACTATTCGCTCAGCCGCTTTTACCTTTGCGCCGATACTCTTGGGGTAATTTATTACCCCTATGCCCGATGTATTGATATAGATTCCCTCGGCAGCGCCTTTCTCGACTACCTTTATATCTCCGGTCACTACCGATACGCCTGCTTTTGCGGCCTCTTTTTTTATCGACTGCACTATCCGCTCAAAATCTGCAAACTCAAATCCTTCTTCAACAATAAAAGCTAAAGAGATAAAAAGTGGCTCAGCGCCTTTCATCGAAATGTCATTTACTGTCCCACAGACGGCAAGCTTGCCGATATCCCCTCCCGGGAAAAACAACGGCTTGACCACATAGGAATCGGTACTGAAAGAAAGCCTCCCCTTTTTGACATTTAATTCCGCGGCATCGGAAAGCTCATCTAAGATCTTGTTGGAAAGCTTGAGACGCAGGCTTTCGATAAGCTCATGCATCAACCTGCCGCCGTTTCCATGAGCCAGAGTGATCGTCTTTTTCATATATCAAGCTCCATATTTATAATAAGCAGCACAGGTGCCCTCTGAAGATACCATGCAAGGGCCGATAGGGCTTTGCGGCGTACAGGCCTTCTTAAATAACCTGCAATCAACCGGCGAACTTATGCCTTGCAAGACTTCACCGCAGATACACCCTTTGGGCTTGCGCGGCTTAGGCAGATTTACCTTAAACTCCCTTTCCGCGTCAAAGCAACGGAATTCTTTTCTCAAGGCCAGGCCGCTTTTTTTAATAATCCCTAATCCGCGCCACTCTGAATCGGCGGGCCGAAATACCGCCTTTAAGATATTGCGGGCCTTGGTATTTCCGCTCCTCTTGACCGCCCTTTTATAAGCGATCTCTACCTTTTGCTCGCCGCTGTTGATCTGCCCGATCAACAGCTTGATGCCTTGCAAGATATCGTTATCATCAAAGCCCGTGATCACGCAAGGGACCTTATAATTCTTGGCTATCTTTTCATAAGGGATACTGCCTGTGATCACGCTGACATGCCCCGGGCATATAAAGCCATCGATCTCTATTTTGCGCGAACCGGCCAATGCCGCAAGCGCAGGAAAAATCAGTTTGAAGTTTGACAATACAAAAAAGTTGTCCGCCCTGCGCCTTTTTGCCTCTATTAAAGTCAAGGCTACCGTAGGAGATGTGGTCTCAAAACCCACTCCCATAAATACCACCTTTTTCTCAGGATTGGCCAGGGCAATCTGCAAGGCATCCAAGCAGGAATAGACCACGCGCACGTCTTTACCTTGGGCTTTGATTGAATATAGGCTTTCTTTTGTCCCCGGTACGCGTATCATATCCCCGAAAGTAGCCATAATCACATCTTTTTCCTTGGCTATAGCAATAGCTAAATCGATATCCTTTTGCGCCGTGACGCAGACCGGACAACCGGGGCCGGAAATCAACCTTACCGAATCAGGAAGGAGTTTTTTTATTCCCGACCTGGCAATAGCCATAGTATGCGTGCCGCATACCTCCATTAATGTGACTGCTTTTACCTTCATCTTAGGTCTTGTTTGGAGACTTCTCTTAATTCATACAAAAGCTTCAACGTATCTTCTGCTTCGGCCTTGCCTACTTTGCCGATGGCAAATCCGGCATGCACAAGTACATAGTCTCCCCTTTTTACCCCGTCTAAAATCCCCAGGGAGATCTCCTTGCTTACACCTCCGAAATCGACAACGGCGCTTTGGCTTTTAACTTCTTTTATTTTTGCCGGAACAGCAAGACACATAATATTGCCCCAATGATATGTTTAGGTCGTTAGCTGGCAGGTCTATATTCGTCAAAGCATTAAAACCGCCTTTACTCAATCGCCTGATCATTTTTTCTTTTAAGAAATTGTTCTGAAAGACACCACCGCTTAAAGCTATATCTTTTATTTTTAACGAAGAAAGGGTCTTCTTGGCCATAGCCGATACTATTTCGACCATGGAATTGTGGAATTTAGCGGCTATTACGCCTTTATTTTTACCCGCCTTGATATCTCTGCACATCTCTAAAAATATCCGGTCAGTATCGACCACATAGACATCTTTATTTTTGTCGATCACAAACGGATAAAACGCCTCTATATTTTTATCGCATATCTTCTCTAACTCGATAGGGCCCTGGGCTTCGTATGAGGCATATTGGCATAATCCCAAAATGGCAGCGGCCGCATCAAAGAGCCTGCCCGCGCTGGAGGTCTGCGGCGAGTTGATGTCTTTGGTTAACATCCTCAAAATATATTCCTTATCTTTGCCTGGCACGTCTTTTAAAAAAGCAAAGGCCTTTTTACCTAAAATACTTACCGCCATACGCCAAGGTTGGTGCACTACTTTATCGCCTCCGGGCATCTTTCTATATTTTAAAAAGCCCAGACGCCGAAAGCGGGCGCCATCGACCAGAAGAAACTCACCCCCCCAGGAGTTTCCGTCCACGCCATATCCTGTCCCGTCAAAACAGACTCCGATGACGGGCCTGGTTAGGCGGTGTTCCTGAAGCACGCTGGCTATATGCGCATGGTGATGCTGTATCGGCTGAAGGCTGAAGGCTGAAGGCTGATAGCTGCGAGCAAAAAGCGATGAAAAATAATGCGGGTGCATATCATAAGCTATCACGCGCGGGCTGATCTTTTTTATTGCCCTATGCACCTGCTTTTTAAAAAGTTCAAAGTTATCCGCCTGGCTCAAATCACCTATCTGCGGGCCAAAGTCAATGTCCTTGCCCTTTGCCGAAAGGATCTGATTTTTCATGTCTGCGCCTAAGGCGACTATAGCTCTGTTCATTCTTTTGAAGTCCTCCTACAGGACAGTTCTCCGATGGGCTCAAGAACCGGTCTTGAATTATTCTATGTCGAAGGAAACGACTTCGACTCTTGTGCCGGGGAAAAAGGTCAACTCCAGCTGCGCGTCTTCCATAATAGTCCCTTTTGCCAGTACGGCAAATGTCTCTTTAAAAGAATCCTCTTTGGAACCGGTAAACTCCCCTACCTTTAATCTGATCTTAGAGACCTTTTTGGCACCTTCCTTCTGGGCGTGTTCTGAAATACCATCTATTATTGGCTGAATCAAATGCGTCTCATGCATCTCCTATTCCTTTCCTGGACACTTCTCCGTTTGGCTCAAGAACCGGTCTTAATGATTTAGGGTTTCTTTTATTTTCTGGCAAATCTGCTCTAAGGCCTGTTCTATTTCATCAGACATAGGCTCTCCCAAAGCAATGCTCTTTGGTTCTACTCCCAACATATATATTTTGGCCGGAGTATTCTGCTCCAGATATTCTATAAACATGTGGCAAGACGTATCATGTGTACTAAAGCCGCTTTTGACTATCTCATCTTTCTCTAAAATCGCCCATTCTCCGGGGACGGCGCCCAAATGCAGGGCATCGAGAAGCAGTATGGTATCGGGCTTTTCTTTGATGATCTTGCCGGTATGATTCTCCGGTGTGCTGGCGGCGTCAATACATACCGCTTTTACTTTCCCCTGCAATCGCTTGATTAAAACCGGCCCAAAAGCATCGTCAGCCCGCAATGGGTTTCCGATGCCGATAATAACGACTTTGCCTTTAAGTATCTGAGTTAATCGGTCTTTCATGGAGTTTGGCATCATAAAAACAAATAGAGAGATTGCGCCGATCTCTCTACTCTCTACTATTTCTATATACTTTCTACTCTTTGGTAGTCAGCGTTGTCTCTCGCCTGCAGCGGGCACAAAGTATCTTTACCCGGTCCGAGCGCCCCTTATCTTTTAACGCGGATATGATATTTTTATCTATAATACCTAAACTTTTCAGGCGTGAAAGGTATAAGGTAGGACTGGAATAAGTCAGCTCGCCCAATTTTTCGGAAATCCATTTCAAATGGTCTTTACAGGCAATGGGCTTACCGCATATCTCACATAACTCTAGTTCTTTTTCTATAGTCTCGTATGAGTCGTGTTTTCTGTCGAAAAAGGAAAGCTCCCACTCATTGGAAAGCTTTATCCCTTGATGTTCGGCGATGCAGGCCGCTTCGCATTGGCCGCAGAAAATACAGGTATCGGTATAATGGATCATGATTCTCCTGGGCACCCCCGAATCATCGACAATGTCTTTATGGTCGATGGCATTGACCGGACAGATCTGCTCACAAGCTAAACATCCAACGCACTTCTGGTCATTAAACTTAGGCTGGCCCCTGAAGTTTGGATGCGGAGTATGTGCAACTTTAGGAAACTTAGACGTATAAGGCCCTACGATTAACGCCTTTATCGCTTCTTTTAACTCTCTTAACTTTGGTATCTTCATTATTTATTTTCCACTTTTAACTGTAAACTGAAAACTGTAAACTGAAAACTGTCAAGCTTCTCCCTCTTTATCCTCGGCATATTTATCCACTACGCTGCCCTCCCAGAGCTTAACGCCTGATCTATGCGCCCCTCTTGCTATAGCATGGGCGGCAACCGGTGAAGTAAGTAATAAAAATATCATACACAAGAGACATTTCATGCCTGCGGCAATAAATCCCACCACTAGAAATGTACCAAATAGAATACTGCAAGTACCCAAAGTTACACATTTTGTCGCAGCTTGCAGACGGTTATAAACATCAGGAAGGCGCACAAGCCCCAGACAACCAAATACATCAAAGGCAAAACCAATAACAATGAATATCAACCCGATAACATCAATAATCATTCCTCAAACCCTTTCCCTTCCAGATATTTGGAAAGTGCTAGCGTACTGATAAAACTTTGCAAAGCCCAGGCAATCCCTATATCAATGTACCAAGAGCGACCAGTAGAAATTGTCAATATCGCGCAAAGGCCAACAATCATAATACCCAATATATCCACGGCCACGATCCTGTCAGCGCTGGTAGGGCCTTTCCAGATCCGGTATAGGCACATCACGCAGGCAAGTAATATTATATATAGCGCCCGGCCCACAAATCCCACATAAGGAAGCTTATGGTAAAATAAAAACGGCAGCGGCCTAAAAACGATAAAAGCTACTATCGCTACTATTATTACCGCCCCTATCAACCATCTGATATTTTTCATCTTACTTTTCCTATTCAAATACTTTTCTCAATATTCCCTCGAAGCGTTCCACGATCTGGGCTGTAGCCTTATCAATGTCCTTGGCCCGCACGTCTATCCAGTGCACATATAAGATGCCGTTGTCTCTGTCGATATCTACGCTTAATGTGCCCGGTGTAAGCGTAATCGAATTGGCCAGGAATGTCAGTGCCGTATCTGTCTGCAATGTGGTCTTTACTTTTACTATGCCCGGCTTTATGGGTAGGTCCGGATGGATCACGCGATAGGCCACATCTATATTGGCTTTAAGACACTCCCACAAAAATACGGGTATGTAGTGCATGACGAAATACCAGTAACGCTTTGGGTGCTTTAAGACATGCGGGCGCTGAATAAAAAGGTCGCCGGTCATATAGGCCACAAAAGCGGCTATAAAGATACCGGTCAACGAATGTTGCCAGTCCGGAGGCCAGTTTAAAAGCAACCAGGCCACAAAACCCAAAGCGAATAAGATCATTTTTGATTTCACTGGCTTATCCTCTGCAATATAATACTCGCATACTCAGTGCCTTCTGAAAGCACATTCGCTGCCTGTTCTAAAAATATCTGATTAAACTGAGGTAGGCACAAAAGTCCTCCTAACACACAAAGCAGGGCCAAAAATGCCATAGAAAGCCGCATCAACATCGGCACCTCTTTTATCTGACTCCAGCGTTCGCGCAACTGGCCAAAAAAGGCGTATTTCATCACCTTCATAAAAGAGGCCAGGGTCAAAAGGCTGGCCAATACAGCCCAAAAAGCAAAACCATACCTTCCCGCCTGCACCGCAGCCAGGATGATTATCAGCTTACTCCAAAACCCGTTAAACGGCGGGATACCGGCAATAGACATCGAAGCGGTCAGGCAGGTACCGCTGGTAAAGGGCATCCTCTTGGCCAGGCCGCCCATTTTTTTCAGGTCACGTGTGCCTGTTGAGTACTCCACTGCCCCTGAGTTTAAAAAGAGCAATGACTTAAACAACGAATGGTTTAATAGATGGAAAAGCCCGCCTAAAATCCCTAAAGGTGTACCCAGCCCTATCCCTAAGACCACGTAACCTATCTGGCTTATAGAATGATAGGCCAAAAGGCGCTTGAAATCCCACTGTCCGATCGCCAGGCAAACTCCGATGACCATGGAAAGTACTCCTAAAGACATCAATATCGAGGAGATCTCAGGCGTCAGCCCGATAATGCTGAAAAATATCCTCACCAAAGCATAGACCCCCAAAGATTTTATCAAGACTCCGGAAAGCATCGCTGATATAGGCGCTGGAGCCGAAGGGTGTGCATCCGGCAGCCAGGCGTGAAAAGGCACCAACGCCGCTTTTAAGCCGAAGCCCATGATGAAGAGTACGCTGATCATCAATACGATATTACCTGTACCTTTTTCCAGCAATACGCCGGCTATATCGGCCATATTCAGAGAGGATGTATAGGAATATAGAAATACTATTGCCAAAAGGATAAATAATGAACCTACTGTGCTCATCACCGCATATTTGAAAGCGGCTTCCAACTCCTGGCGCTCGGTGCCAAAGGCTACCAAGGCATAGCTGGCCACAGAGGCAATCTCCAAAAAGACAAACATATTGAATATATCGCCGCTGATGACTACGCCGTTCATACCCGCCAGCATCAAGAGAAAAAGCGTGTAAAACTTCCATTTGGAGGTAAACTTCTCCATATAATCTATGGCAAAAACTGCTATAGCGAAAGCGACTAGATTTACGGTGACCAGCATAAAAGCGGTCAAACCGTCTAAAACCATAGCGATACCGATGGGGGGCTTCCAGGCGCCGATACTGGAAACCAGCACGCCGCTTACGTTGACAGTCCTCACCGCGACAAGAGAAAGCACAAGTACGCAAAATGTGGTCAGGCTGCCCATTAAATCGGGAAATGCCTTTATTTTTTTGCCGGCGATGGAAACCAAAAAGGCACCGGCCAAAGGCAGGACCACGAAAAGCGGTAAGGAAGTACTTTGTAAGATCATCCTCTTAGTTCCCTAATCTTAGTAATGTCGAACGTGCCGTACTTATCATAGATACGCATAGCCAGGGCTATTAAAAGTGCGGTGGTAGCCAGGCCGATCACTATTGCGGTGAGCACTACCGCCTGGGGAAGCGCATCTACCATATTCTCGATTTGAGACTCAGGCGAGAAGACCGGCGAACGTCCTTCCATGCGATAGGCCACCAGGACAAAAAACATGTTTACCGCATATTCCGAGATTATTACGCCCACAATGATTTTGATGATGTTTCTTTTGCGCAATATGCAATATATGCCTATACTAAAAAGCAAAAGGCAAAGCAAATATACTAACATTTATTTCTTCTCCGATTCGAATTTTAACAATACCAAGGCCACGAATATCGCGAAAAGCCCAGCGCCCACTTTTAAGCTTATGGCGATGTTATAAAGCGGGATCACACCAGCGCTGAAGAGCTTAAAAGGCTCGCCCTTGGATAAAAAGTTCAAAAAGAAATAGCCGCCGGTAAATCCCAAAAGGGCGATAGCCAAAAACATTATTGCGCCCATGCTTTCGAAAAAGGAACTGGCCTGTTTGGGCAGCTTGCTCAAAGCCACTTCCTTGCCATAGGCCAGCATCAGGTGCACAAAAGAAAGCGCGATAATCACCCCTCCGGCAAAACCGCCGCCGGGAGAGACGTGGCCGTGGGAGACTATGTAAATGCCATATAGCAGGATCAGACCCACAGTCAAGCGGGTGATAGTCTTAACGATTAAAGACATGCCCTGTTCGTGTTCTTTACTCACCCCGTTAGACCTCCTTTTAATCTATTTTTAATATATCTTTTACCCATACCCGTCTTTAGGTACCTTTCTCTACGAAAAGCATCGTCTTTATTCAAACAAGCTTCGAAATATATTAGATGCAATGGACGCTTGCATTTCGTTGAGGTAACGTGCCCGTTATTATGCTCTTCTATTCTACTTTTAATATTTGCTGTAGCGCCTGTATAAAACTCGGTGTTTTTATCGCTTCTTAAAACATACGTATAATACCAGGGTCTAACGGGGCTCATCTTCGTCCCTTACTTTTTCGCCTACTTTTTTCCTGCCGATACGCCGCACTATCGCCAATACACCTATAACGGCCGTAAATAAGACCGTGGCCTCACCTAATGTATCGTAAGCGCGGTAATCCAAGATGACCGAGGCTACTATATTGGCGGCGCCGGTCTTTTCAAAACCTTCCTTTAAATAAGTACTGGCCACTTTCATCGTGGGATAACCAAACTCGGGAAGGTCCTTAAAACATTTCGCCGCTACCATCAAAAACAGCGAGATAAAGATCACAGTAATCAAAGTATTTAAAAACCATCTGCCGGAAGTCGAAAATGGCAGATCCTTTCTTAAAGTAGCCCTGATCAAGATTATCAAACACAATATCTCGACCACCAACTGGGTAATCGCCACATCCGGGGCCTTGAGCACTAAAAAAGCAATAGATAAAGCCAGGCCTACCGCACCCACAGCTACTACCGAAGAAAGCAGGTCTTTGATCTCCACCGCCACAACGGCGGCCACGATCATGAATATAAGCAGGATGTAAAGTTCGAGCATTTTACAGTTATCAGTTTTCAGTTATCAGCTATCAGCAGCTAAAGGCTGATGGCTCATTTAAGTAAAATATAAAACAAAACGCCCATGCCTAAAAGGCACCAGGCCAAATAGGTAGGCAATACACCATTGTGCAGATAACGCAATATACTGTTAAAGCCAAAAGTAATCCGCGAACCTACTTCGTAGGGGTCGAACAGCTTCCTCTTGGCCAGGTCATATATCCATTTTAATATACCGATGTCGCTGATGGTATTATAAAATTCGGTCCCCGACAACCTCATATCCGGGTGGTCCTTAAATATTTCTCCGCCCATGAATATTTCCGCTTCTTTTGTGTCCGAGGCCTTGCCCCATAAATAGATCAATATCCCTATTATGATCCCGACCAATATCAAGGCTGTAGCGATATTGGCGTTCCAGATCCCGGAAAAAACGACGTTCTCATTTAGGCTGGGCAAGATAAACATCTTCAAAGGCAGCCGATAGGCAAAAACACCGAAAAGTATGCACAAGCCGGCCAGAAAAACCTGAGGAATCCACATCAGCGGGCTTTCCTCGCGCACATCATGTACGGTAAAGCGGGATTCCTTAGACTGCTGTCCTAAAAATACCGCATGCACTAACTTCATAAAGCTGGCTAATGTCAGGGCGCTGCCAAAAAGCGCGGCCACAAGCCAAACTACCCAGAGATAGCCTCCTTTTTTGCCCAGATCTATGACGCCTTGATATATCATCCATTTTGAGGCAAAGCCGTTAAACGGCGGAACGCCGGATATCGCAAAGGAAGCGATTAAAAAGGTGACGAAGGTAATCGGCATGATCTTGGCAAAACCGCCTAATTTATCCAGCTCTGTAGTCTGCGCTTTCTTCTCCACCGAACCACCGGAGAGAAATAGGCAGGATTTATATATGGCGTGATTAAGCATATGAAAAAGTCCCCCGGCAATACCGATAGGATTGCCGGTACCGATGCCCAATACCATATAGCCCACCTGGCTTACGGCGTGATAACCCAGCAGTCTTTTTAAGTCGTGCTGGACTAAAGCCATCATTACCGCGGCCACGATAGTAAAACTGCCTATAGCCATCAAAAAGGTATTCATGGCTGCGTCCATCGCGAACATATTTAAGGAAAGTCTGGCTAAAAAGTATATTCCCAGAAGTTTATCCAGCGACGCTGGCAGATACGCTGTCACCGGAGAGGGCGCGTCTTCAGCAGTATCAGGAATCCATGTATGAAGAGGCATCGCCCCGGCCTTAGCAAAGGCCCCGCAAGCCAGGCAAAGGTAGGCCCATACCGCGGGCCTGGAATTAAGGGCGATATTTATCTTATCCATCTGCAAAGTGCCGCTTAACTTCCAAATAAAAGCAATGCCCAAAAGCATAAACGCATCGGTCCCGCCAATGATGATAAAAGCCTTCTTGGCCGTGGCTGAAGTACGGTCCTTCTCGCCGAAACCAATCAATAAGTATAGCAGTAAGCCCAAAAACCCCCAGCAGAGGATAAACAGCACCAGATTATTGGCGAAAACCACGCCTAAAGAAGTTATTAAGGTAAGTAATATATATAAATAATAACGCAGCTGGCCTCTTTTCTGGCGCATGAAGCTGACAGAATAAAGGCAAATCACCACGGTAAAAATAACGGCGAATAAGCCTACAAAGCTGGAAAGACTGTCAAATCTAAAATAAGCGGGATTTAACATTTATATTTCTCTCTCAATCTCTCGGTCTTGCGCTGGGAAAGCTTTATTAGATCCTCACCGTTGTAGAGTTTTTTGCCCTTTGTATTGCGCACCGCCATCCTCTCTGTGCAGCAATAACAAGGATCTATTGCCGCTAAGATTATGGTCGCATCGGATACGGTCTCACCCACGACTGTCGCCTTATATGTAGGCAGGTTCATAAATGTAGGGGCACGTACCTTATGGCGTACGGGCCTATTGGTGCCATCGCTTCTTACATAATGGAATGTCTCACCTCGCGGCGCCTCAATATGTCCGATGCCTTCTCCGGGTGGTATATCCTTGATATTCAAGTCTATCTCGCCAACGGGAAGATTCTGCAGGCACTGGCGCATTATCTTAACAGCCTCCAACACCTCTAATATGCGTACCACTACTTTATCAAAGACGTCTCCGTTCTCAGTGACTATCATCTCCCACTCTACTTTATCGTAGGCACCATAGGGAGAATCCCTGCGTACATCACGGGCAACGCCTGAGGCCCGGGAAGTAGGGCCCAGGGCTGAGAAATTAATCGCCTCTTCCTTTGAAAGAACTCCTATTCCCTTGGTGCGGGCGTGCAGCACAGGGTCATCCGCGATGGCCTTAAGCAACATCTCCAGCGTAGGCACGATGGAGTTTATCTTCTTTAATACATCTGGTATATCTTCTGCTTTGATGTCCCGCCTTACTCCGCCGGGCTTAAACATCGCGTAATTGTTCCTGTTGCCGGACAATATCTCCATGGCATCCAATATCTCTTCCCTTAGTTTCCAAACCCACATATATACCGTATTATATCCCAAGAAATGTCCGGCCAGCCCCAGCCATAAAAGATGCGAATGGATCCTTTCGCCTTCGGCAATAATGGTACGGATATATTTTGCCCTCTCAGGGACTTCCACGGGGATGACATCTTCTACCGCCCGGGTATAGGCAAAGGGATGGCTGGTCGAGCATATACCGCAGATCCTTTCGATTACAAAAGTAGACTGGTCAAAGGTCTTCATCTCGGAAAGCTTCTCTATACCCCTATGGTTATACCCTACCCTTACATCTATATCCACGACCTTCTCACCCTCAACGGTGAGCATAAAGAATTCCGGCTCTTCCTGAAGCGGATGATACGGTCCTATGGGAACTATCGTTTTAGCCATGCTACATCCTCATTAATTAAAAACTAAAAATCAATTTTGAATTTTGAATTCTAAATTTTAAATTTCCTATACTCCCCTATCTCTGATAGCGTCTTTATCCCACTCTTTATAATCGCAACGCAAGGGGTATACGCCTTCGGGCCATTCATCCGAAAGCAATAGCCTCCTCATATCAGGATGGCCTTTAAATTTTATACCCAAAAGCTCGTGCATCTCGCGCTCTATCCAATTGGCGCCCTCAAAGCTGTGGGCCAGCGAGTCTATTTGTGGGTTCTCCCGAGGCAACCTTACGCGCAACGAGATTAACAAGTTGATATCCTCGATAGTGAAATGATACAGGATCTCTATGTGGTGTCTGATGTCTACGCCTGAGGCGATATTAAAACGCGCGCCTAAATCGTAAAAAATATAGTTGGCTATTTTTACTAGCGACTCGGGCTTGATCTCGATATATACCCTTTTATCGGATTTATCGAATACCTCGACTATATCCGCCTTAAATCTTTCTTTTAGGTCTTTTAATACGCTTTCTCTTGTCATTTTAGAGCTCTCAGTTTTCAGCCTAAAGTCGCTATTTGGCTTTCTTTGTCTTCTCGCTCAGTTTGTCTTTCTTTACCTTTTCGATCAACTTGACTACGCCGGCGATTATTGCCTCCGGCTTGGGAGGACAACCGGGTATATATACATCTACGGGAATTATTTTGTCCAGCGGCAGCGGACAATTATAACTATGAATAAACATGCCCCTGGATAAAGAACACTCCCCTACGGCTACCACCAGGCACGGCTTGGGCATCTGTTCATAAAGCCTTTTCAGCCTGATTACCGACTGTCGATTGCAAGAGCCGGTGACTAAAAGCACATCGGCGTGTTTTATGCTTCCGGCCAAAAGCATGCCAAACCTCTCAATGTCAAAACGGGGCGTCAGGCAGTCCAGTATCTCTATATCACAGTTATTGCAGCTACCTGTAGATAAGTGGAATACCCACGGAGATTTTAATAATGCCTTTAATTTTAAACTCATTTTCTTCTCTGCCTTCAGCTTTCAGCCTTCAGCCGCTGATGGCTGACAGCTGATAGCTACCTTCCTGTCAATGCTAATGCCACTGCTAGAGCTGCTAAAAAAGTCATCGGGCCCCAGAAAAATCTCACTGCCTGGTCTATCCTTACCCTGGGGTTGGTATTTCTTATTACTGTAACCAAGGCTACCAGGCCGACATACTTGACTATGCTAATAGCGTCAAAATGCAGTCCGCCCATAAAAATTATTATCAAAAAGAAAGGTAAAATAAACAAAAGCATGTTCTTCATCAATTTATAAAGGGCCAGTCCGGGCCCGGAATATTCTACTAAAGGCCCGGAGACTATCTCTGTCTCCGCTTCCGGGATATCAAAAGGGACCAGGCCTAATTTTGCCTGAATACAAAAGATAGCTACGATTAAGGCTAATACACCGGAGAGACCTGTGGCAACAGCACCATTTTGCAATTGATAGCCGAGTATAGTCGCCAGCCTTAGACTAAATCCGGATTTTATTACCGGGACCAACACAGCCAGCACAAAGGGCAGCTCATAGCTTAAGATCAGCTTCATCTCCCGGGAAGCCCCCAGGCTGGCTAAAGGATTTCGGGAGGCGAAACCACCCATTATTATACTTATAGAAGGTATAGTCAATAGATATATGACTACCACTAAATCGCCCAGATAAGTATGCGCGGAAGTTATATTATTGACCCACAAAATAGTCGACACTAAAATAGCGCTGGCAAAACCCACTACGGGAGCCATCAGAAATGTCGATTTGGATGCCCCTTTAGGAATAAGGGTCTCCTTGCCTAAAAGCTTGATGATGTCGATCAGAGGCTGCAGGATCGGAGGGCCCACCCGGTATTGCACCCTGGCGGTGACCTTGCGGTCTATCCAGCTGGTCAAAAGCCCGATGGCCACAGTCAAGAGAAATCCGTAGGTTATAAAATAAAGTACGTATATCATGCCTTTTCTCTGTCCCAGTGAGTAGAGTGGATTATTAGATTATCGCCCACCAGAAAAGTATTCTCATCCAATTCCGTATCGCCTTCTTTTAAGCTCAGGGCCCCATAAGGGCAAGTGCCGATGCAAAGCGGCTGATGTTTTTCTTTTCTGCGGTCAAGGCAAAAGTCGCAATTATGGATCAATTGCGGCACCAGCTCGGGATATATCGTGCCGTAGGGACAGGCGTGCGAACATGACCTGCAACTGATACAGCGCATATTATGCCTGACCAACATCTTGTCCTTATCTTCCTGCTGCTCTAATGCTTCGACCGGACAGGCGCTCACGCAGTGCGGCTCATCACACCTTCTACAGACCAAAGCGTATGTAGCCAACTCGGCCACGGAAAGAATACCGTTATTGCCGGCATCATTGTCTTTGCCGTCCTGCTGATGGTAAGGATAGCTGCATTTGATCACGCATTGGGGGCATTCCGCTCCCGCGCATATATCCAAGTCGATAAAAAGGCGCTTGTCCTTGCCTTTTTTCGGTTGCAGCCTTAGTTTCCCGTTATGGATCTGCTCTGCGCTTGTGCTCATTTTCGTCGTTCGTGGTTCGTGGTTCGTGCTTCAAAAATCTGATATCAATCCCAGATGTTGGAAAATCCTTTTATCTGCGAATATTTAAATACCGGCCCGTCTTTGCAGGCATAATATGTGCCAATGCGACAGTGTCCGCATTTTCCTATACCGCAGGACATGTTCTTTTCCATGGAAAGATAAAGGTTCTCTTCTCTAAAACCCATCTCTAAAAGTTTTTTTGTGGCGAACTTCATCATTATCGGCGGCCCGCAGACAACGGCGATGCCTTCTTTATAGTCCATCTTTACGTCATTTAGGATAGTGGTGACCACCCCGACATTGCCTTTCCATTTATCATCGCCTTTATCGACGGTCAGCTTGATATTGAGGTCCTTGCGCTTGCCCCACTGGCCTGTCTCGTCTCTATAGACCAACTCCTTAGGCGTGCGACAGCCGCCACGGAAAAATAATTTTTTAAATTCATCGGATCTATCGAACAAAGAATACATCAGGCTGCGTAAGGGCGCAAACCCGCAACCGCCACCGACTACCAATATCTCCTTGCCTTTGAACTCATCCAGAGGATAGCCTTTTCCGAACGGCCCGCGCACTCCTATAATATCGCCTTTTTTAAGCTCGTGTATCTTATCGGTGACCTTGCCCACCTTCATCACGGTCACTTCCATCATCTCCTTCACCGCCGGCCTTGAAGAAGGGGTAAAAGGCGCCTCTCCTACTCCCGGTATCGTTATCTCCACAAACTGGCCGGTGACAAAAGATATCTCTTCCTTAGGGCTAAAACGAATAGTCTTTATGGACGGGGTCTCAGGGATAACTTCTAAGACCTCTGCTTCTATAGATCGGTAAGGGTTTTTGTGCTTATGCATCGTTGACCAACTTCTTAAGTACTTTTCTGATATCTATCTTTGCCGGGCAGGCTGAAATACAACGGCCGCAGCCAGTGCAGGCGTAAATATCGGCCACCTTAGGAAAATAATCGAACTTTTTTTCGAATCTGTTACGCAGCCTCATCCATAAGTTTCCCCTGGGATTGGCTCCTCCGGCGACCCGGGCAAAATCCTTTATCATGCAGGAATCCCATATTCGCAACCTGGCCATACGTTGCTCGTCTTTCTGGTCATACAAAAGAAAACAGTGGCAAGTAGGACATATCGTATTGCAAGCACCGCATTCCACGCATGTCTTGGCCTCGTCTTCCCATATCTTTGACTCAAATTTCTTCTCGACCACACCTTTATATCTATCTTGCCGCGGAACGGCGCTCATCTTTATATTGTCCTCAACGGCCTTGGCCACCCTCTGTCTTTGCTCCTCCCTTTGAATACTCTGTCCTTCTCGTTCGTCTTCAAAAAGGCTCCCCTGCTTTTCAATAAGCGCCTCGCCTCTTTGCGAACCGACATCGACTAAAAAACCGCCTTTGATCTGCGAAAGGTTGAGGTCAAAGTCCTCTGTTGGGTGGGGCTCCAGCCCTAAGGCCAGACAGAAACACGTATCTATGGCACAACTGCAATCAGCGGAGATGATCAGGTTTTCCTCGCGTGCCTTCATGTAGAAAGGGTCCTGGTAATCATGGTCCTTAAAAACAAAATCTTGAACCTTAAAGCCCTTTAGGTCGCAGGCCTTCACCCCTACTATGGCAAATGGCTTCTGCGGGGCATAAGGAACATCGTCTTTAAAGCCTTCGGCCACTACTTCCCTGGCTCTTGAGAAAAATGCCTTTGCCGGCTCGACTGTGCGTGCTTCGGCAATCACTATATCCTCAGTAAAATCCTGGTAGCGTTTAAAGAACCGCTTCTCGCCTGATTTGACCGGCACATAGACAGAATATTCGTCTTTTAAAACGTCTAAGAGCCTTTTAAAATTATCGAACGAAATATATTTCATCTTACGCGTATTGGGCCTTCTTGTTCACTAAAAAATAAGAAAGCGTCTCCAGCTCCCGGGAAAGGTCCACATCTTTGACTTTGACGTTATCCGGCACGTTTAGGGATGTAGGGGCAAAGTTTAATATGCATCCTACTCCTAATTTGACCAGCATATCGGTTACGCCCTGGGCCTCTTTGGCCGGGACCGCGATAATGCCGATAGACACCTTTTTCTGCTGAATAACCCTGGGCAGCTCTTCTAAAGGCTGAACCGTGATCTCTTTCATCTGCTTGCCGACCTTGCGGGAATCTGAATCAAATGCCGCCACGATGTCTAAGCCACGCTCTTTAAATCCGGGATATGTCAAAAGGGCCGAACCCAAATGCCCTGCCCCTACTACAGCTACGTTCCAGGCCCTGTCTTTTCCTAATATCTTCTCCAGCGCCGTTTTTAGCTCCTGGGTGTTATAACCGGCGCCGCTGACCCCAAACTGTCCGAAATAACCTAAGTCTTTTCTTACCTGGGCATCGCTTAGATTAGTACGCTCTCCCAATTCGGCTGAGGAAATCGTGTGTATATTTAACTTTACCAGTTCTGTGATCTCCCGCAGATAAATAAAGATCCTTGATATTGTTCCTTCCGGTACTTTTTTGTTGTTCATCATGCCGTTGTTGTTTGTAAAAAAAATCACAGAGTTTGTGCCAATTTTCACAAAGTATAGCAAATAAAAAAGGGGCTGTCAAGAGATTTTTGTAGATGATTTTATTATCCCGCCACCGATTACAGTCTCGCGATCATAGAACACTGCTGACTGACCCGGTGTCAGGGCCCACTGTGGTTGCTCAAATACGATTTTTACTCTTCGCTCACCCTGCGGGAAGATTTCCGAGCGCGCCCCCGGGTGCATATACCTTATCTTCACCTCTGCCTTAATGGGCTTCTCTATATTGCCCAGGGCAATAAGATTCACTTCATCTACTAGGGCCTCATTGCTGTAGACATCGTCCTTGTAACCCACTTTTATCATATTGGCCTTACTATCTATCTGGGTGACATACAAAGCCTCTTTATCCGCTATGGATATGCCTTTGCGCTGCCCGATAGTGTAAAAAATGATTCCCTGATGCTCCCCAATGGCTTGGCCTTCCTGATCGACTATATTGCCCGGCTTGGCGCCTTGAGGAAGGCGGTTTTTAAGAAAACTGCCGTAATCATCTTCGGGTATAAAGCATATCTCCTGGGATTCCCAACCAGCCACAGGCAAGCCCTTTTCCCTGGCAATCTTCTTTACTTCCTCTTTGGTCAGCCCGCCCAAAGGGAGCAAAGTATGGCCCAGCTGTTCTTGACTTAGGGCATATAAGAAATAGGATTGCTCCTTCAAGGGGTCTGAACCTTGTTTGAGCAGGTATCTTTTGCTTTGTTCATCTACATCGATACGGGCGTAATGGCCGGTGGCGATGAAGTCGGCCCCCAGCTCTTTTGCCTTTTGGAATAAAATGTCAAATTTGATATATTTATTACATCTTACACAAGGGTTAGGCGTACGCCCTTGCTGATATTCCCGGCAAAAATAGGAGATGACCTTCTCTTCAAATATCTGCCGCAGGTCAAAGACATGGTGTTCTATCTGCAATTTATCGGCTATCTTTTTAGCATCCTCCGGCCTGCCGACACCAAAGCGCCCCGGACCATCATTGAGATCCTTAAGCTGCATAGTGACACCAAAGACATCGAAGCCTTTATCTTTGAGTATGGCCGCGCAGACCGAAGAATCCACTCCCCCGCTCATCGCCACCACTACTTTCTGTCTTTGTCCTTTTGCCTGCATTAGTGTATAAGGCGCAACCTGATAAGCTGCGCCTTCCTTAAATCTTCCGTTTATTGATTTAAACCTATATTAAGGTACCGGAACTGATATAGCGTTCGGCCGTATCAGGGAAAATGACCACTATCAGCTTGCCTTGGTTTTCCTTTCTTTTTGCCAACTCAAGCGCGGCCCAGCAAGCAGCCCCGGAGGAAATACCCACGGCCATGCCTTCTTCTTTGGCTAGGCGCAGAGCCATTAAACGGGCATCTTCATCCTCGACCGCCAAAACTTCATCGATGATGTCTTTGTTGAGTATTTCGGGCACAAAGCCGGCACCTATACCCTGAATCAGATGTTCACCAGGCTCGCCCCCCGAAAGCACAGCTGAATTTTTTGGTTCCACGGCAATAACTTTAAATTCAGGTTTTCTGTTTTTTATAGTCTCGGCGATGCCGGTAATCGTGCCGCCTGTGCCTACTCCGGCGACTACCATATCTACCTTGCCATCGGTATCGCGCCATATCTCCTCGGCAGTGGTCTTGCGATGTATCTGTGGATTGGCCGGATTTTTAAACTGTTGCAGCATAAACGAGTTCTTAGTCTTATTCAAAAGCTCTTCGGCCCTCTTTATTGCGCCGCCCATGCCTTCTTTGCCTGGCGTGAACACGACTTGCGCCCCCAGTAAAAATAGAAGTTTCCTGCGTTCAATGGACATCGAATCGGGCATTACCAAAATCAGTTTGTATCCTTTGACCGCGCTGACAAAGGCCAGGCCAATACCGGTATTGCCGCTGGTCGGCTCGATAAGCGTAGTCACTCCCGGCTTGATCTTACCATTGTCTTCGGCATCCTCTATCATAGCTAACCCTATGCGGTCTTTAATGCTGGACAGAGGATTAAAATATTCCAGCTTAGCTATTATATCGGCGCCGGAGGCCTGGCTCACCTTGTTGAGTCTTACCAAGGGCGTATTGCCTATAAGTTTGGTCACATCCTCGGCTATTTTAGCCATAATTCACCTTTTATTTATATACCTAATAATGATTTTATCCTTGCCTGGTCAAATCCGACAATGATCTGGCCATCTATATCTATTACCGGCACGCCCATCTGGCCGGATTTCTGTACCATCTCCTGGGCGGCTTCTTGGTCGGCCAGCACATCGATGTCCTGGAACTCTACGTTGTTCGACTTCAGAAAATTCTTTGCGCTTACGCAATAAGGGCAAGTCGTGGTACTGTACACCTTTACACTTTTAGCCATCGCATACCTCCTTAATCAATAGTTCTCACACAAAAGTTCATAATAAGCCTGGGGATGGGCGCAGGCAGGGCATTTCTTCGGCGCTTCCTTGCCCTCATGCACATATCCACAGTTGCGGCACTTCCATTTTACTTGCTTTTCCTTCTTAAAGACAGTACCTGCCTTTACATTGGCCAGCAGTTTGCGGTACCTTTTCTCATGCTCCTCCTCTACCTCAGCTATCTCCTTAAACTGCACCGCCACTTCCTCAAAACCTTCTGCCCTGGCTGTTTCTTCTGCTTCTTTATAAAGCTTGGTCCACTCTAAATTTTCACCTGCCGCTGCTGCCTCTAAATTCTGGGCTGTATCGCCGATAACACCGGCTGGAAAAGCAGCGCTTATTTCTACTTCGCCGCCCTCTAAGAGTTTAAAAAACCTCTTGGCATGTTCCTTCTCATTATCAGCTGTCTCCAAAAATGTAGCCGCTATCTGCTCATAACCGGCCTTTTTGGCCACGGATGCAAAATAGGTATAGCGGTTTCTGGCCTGTGACTCACCGGCAAACGACGCCAGTAGATTTTTCTCTGTCTGTGTCCCTTTGACGCTTTTCATCCTCTTCTCCTCCTTTTTCTCATTTCAGATGTTGCGGGGTAAGGTCTACTATTTTTCCTACTTCCATCACTATCATATATTTTGGTTCAGGCAAACGCGCTTCCGGATGGTTGGGATGGCCGCTCTTGCCTGTAACGTTTTTCATTATCCTCTTTGTTATCCTTTTATTTATTTTCTTATCCCAGGCAGCCATAACATCCTCGGTTAAGTCTTCTTTGCTAACCAACCTGGCCTTTCCTTTCAGGGAGTATCCTTTGAATGTATGCTCGTTTACCGCGGTCAAAGAGATATGCTTGTTTTCTTTTAAATTCTCGGATGTATGGCCATGATAGAGGTCCAAAAGATATATCTTTCCCTCGGGGTCTATCTCCACTATCCCCTTGCAGGAGTTGTGCGGAAACCCTTCTTTATCAATAGTCGTCACCACGGTAAAGCTCTGCTTTTGTAAAAACTGGATTATTTGTTCAGTCAGCTGCGCCATCTTTACCTTATTATATCCCTTATTTCTATTCTGTTGCCATCGGGGTCTTGGGCGAAATATACCACATGGCTGTTGCGCTTGACCTCGATGAGTTTGGTTTTTTTGGCCTTGAGTTTTCTACAAAAAGCCTCCCTGTCTAAGACAGCGAATCCCCAATGGTGATTGCCGGCGTGTCCCTGATTGCGCTTAAGTCGGCTCTTTTTCGGCCGGAATAATTCTATCTTGACGGAGGCGTACTCTAAACGGATAAAATCGCAATCGCAGTCGATGCCAAAGACTGCTTTGGAAATTGCCCTGGGCAAAACCTCTTGTTTTTCCTTTTTAAATCCCAGTTTATCTACATAAAAACGCTCAAGCCTTTTTACATTATTAGTAAGTATGCCTATATGGTCGCAAGCGCCGTAGCCCTTTTTCATCAAATCTATCCTGCTGTCTTCTCCATCGGTTCTCCGCAGCAGACTAACTCCCCGCCGCCTACCTTGGTAACCTTGACTTCATTGCCGCATATATTACACCTGTACTCTTCTCCTGCTTTCTCTACCGCCATTTGCCCCTCCTATATTATTTAATGAAATCCATGTAAATTGCTATCAGAAGCGCTGCTGCCGATAGCGCGAATATAAACAGGTAATTGATTTTTTCTTTTTTGGAGCTCAGGCCGCAAAGGATAGAGCTGATTAAACTATAATCCTCCGGGGTCAATTTTTTCTGCTGCCTTATCTTATCGACCAGGCCTCTGCCTGCAATGCTTTGCGTCCTGGCCTGGCTGACTTTGAATTTATAGACAAAGAATACGAAAAATCCGCCTACGCCGATATACCAGGCAATCTTGGCGTAAATAGGGTCTAAATGAATTAACACCGTTACCACGCGCACCGCCACGGTAGC
The DNA here is from genome assembly GCA_016939375.1 of Candidatus Omnitrophota bacterium. GTDB lineage: Bacteria > Omnitrophota > Gorgyraeia > JAFGHF01 > JAFGHF01 > JAFGHF01. The sequence continues at coordinate 30,002 of JAFGHF010000076.1, forward strand.
CACCAGGCCGATAATAAAAAATATCCAGGAGGCAAAGGAATCTTTGCAATTTTTATATTCACTGCAATTAAGGCATTTATTATCGGGCATCTTAATATTTAACGGATAATCTCTTCTAGCTTTTTAATATCATCTATTATATAATCCGGCCGGGCCTTCTCTATCTGTTCTCTTGTACCTATGCCATATGTCACCGCGCAGGTAGCCGTACCCGCCTCCTTGCCGGCCAAGACGTCTATATCCATGTCTCCCACCATGATGGTCTTTTGTTTTTCTATGCCAAAACGCTGCATCGTGTCATTAAGCGGACAAGGGTTGGGCTTAACGCACTTGCCGTTATCTCCCCCTATTATCTCTTTGAAATAACCATCGGCTCCCAATCCTTTTAAAGTCAATACGACAAAATCGCGCTGTTTATTGGAGACGACCACTTTGTTTTTGTCCTTAAAATACTCAAGCATCTCTTTTACACCCGGATAAAGTAAAGAATTGTCCTTAAAGTGCTCTCGGTAGTAATCCTTAAATATGGCCAGTGCTTGTGCAACCAAAGAAATGCTATCCTCGCCCAATATCTTTTCCATTAAATACTCAAGGCCTTTTCCCACATGCGACATGATCTCCTGGAAGCCTCTTTCTTTCAATCCCAGCTCTCTTAAAGTAAAATTTACCGCGTTGGCGATATCTTCCCGGGAATCTACCAGAGTGCCGTCAAAATCGAATATGATCAGGTCTATTTCCCGCATCTATTCCACCGTTAATTCTTTAGAGTTTTGCCAGAGCCCGTGGATGTTGCAATAAGAAGAAGCTAAAATAGTCCCTGGTTTTTCAATCTTGAGGCTGAATACAGCCTGGGGCTGGCTATAGATGGTACTTGCATTGGGGCCCTGCAGCGATTCACCGTGAGCGCCAAACTCGGCCTTACCTATTTGGACGGGAAATTTCTCGCCTTGGGCAAGATAATAGACTTCTATAGAACGGATGTGATGCTCGGTTGTATTGGGATGGGCTATTTCTTTGCCCACGCTCACCTTGATATCTAATGCTTCACCTTTTTTTATCTTATCCGGCGCTTCAATCACCGGGATATGTTTTTCTTTTTTCCAGTCCGCGCTTTGAAACAGTTCATTTAAAGCCGCCATTTTACCCCTCCTATAACTTAAAGCTTATAGCTTACAGCTTAAAACACGTCTTTCTCACAAGAAGATATAGTCTGGTCTACTTCTTTCTGCAACGCCTCAGGCAAACCCATGATGGAAGTATCTAAAAACCCGCGCACGATAGCCGCCTGAGCCTCTCCTTCGCTTAAGCCCCTGGACATCAGATATTCTATCTCGTCTCTGGCGATTTTTCCTACTGCCGCCTCATGGGACATATCCACCCCATCGACAGTAGCTTCTAACTCTGGTATCGCGTGTATATGCCCTTTCTCCGCCACCATCAGTCCGCGACATTCCAAATGGGCCTTTATTCCTTTGACCTCACCGCGCAGATGACCGCGGGCGATAATATCGCCCCCGGCACTGACTGTGCGCGCGATTATCTCCGCCCTTGAATCCTCGGCTTTTAAGATCACTCTTGAACCCACATCAAGATGTGAGCCGGGATGGGCAAAAAGTATAGAGTTAAATCGGGCGGTCGCGCCCCTGCCTATCAATTCTGCCTTGGGATACATCTGCAAGCTCTTTACCGGTTTAAGGCATATATAATTTGATAAGAAAACTCCGCCTGCTTCCACTTGGGCCGCGCTGCGTGGGCGCACTTCTACCTCATCGGCCCAATTATGGATCATAGTAAAAGTCAGCTTGGCGCCTTTTTTGACATAAAATTCGGAGATGCCAATATGCAAGCCTCTTCTCACATCGCTGGCTGTGGCACAACCGGTGATTATCTGCAAGTCCGAGCCTTCCTCGGCGATTATTATGTTATGCACGTTCTGGATTATGTTATCCTCATTAATAAACAGACAGGCTTGTAAGGGATATGTCGCTTTTACTCCCGGCAAGGCCCTTAAAAAATATCCGTGGTGCGGCCTAAGATGCGCCTGCTTGGTAAAGCTATCCGCGCCCAACGCTACCGCCTTCCAGAAATAGTTGTCCAGCCACTCGTGCCTTTTCAAGGCCTCGGTGATACTCATCACCTCTAAGCCCGGATAAAGGCTGTTGGCATGAACTACACTGTGGTCCATCTGCACGTATGTGCCTGAACGGGCCTTTTGTGAAGGGTCGACTCCTGCGGAGAGCATATTCTTCTTCTGGTCAGCACTTACCTTATTAAGGTCTTCGAGATAGGCTTTTTCCTTGGCCTTGACCTTATAAGAGCGGATGTTTATTTTCCGGGACTGTGCGAGCTGTGGCTTAATTTTTCCCCTGCGCATGTTATACACCATTCGTATCCGTGTTTTTTGACTGTTTTTAAAATCCTTCTGGGGTCTCCGATGCAATGCAACTTACCGCCTACCAAGATACAGCCGGTATCCGGCTTTACGTAATCGAAGATATAGCCGGTATGGGTGATGATCAAGGCTGTGTTTTCCTTGCGCTTCTTGAGCATTTCATCCATCATCTTGCCCACCAGCGCGATATTCTCTAAATCCACCCCCGATTCCGGTTCATCGAATAGACTCAATGAGGGCGAACTGGCCATAAGCTGCAATAATTCACAGCGTTTTATTTCGCCGCCAGAGAAACCCAAATTCACTTCTCTGTTTAAGAAATCACTTAAGTGCAGACTCTCAGCCTGGATTTCAGTATCAAATCCGTCTTGTTTGATCAGATCCACCATCTGCCTCAACCGTATACCTCTTACCGTAGGCGGTCGCTGAAACATCAGGCCTATCCCTAACCGGGCGCGCTCATCGATGCTTAGGTCGTTAATCCTCTTTCCCTTAAAGATAATATCGCCTTTTTTGATCTGGTAATTGGAAAATCCCAGAATGGCCATCAAAAGCGATGTCTTGCCCGAACCATTAGGCCCTAAAAGCGCCATCCGCTGGCCATTCTTGATCTCCAGGTTGATATCCGAGAGCACATCTTTTCCTGAAACCGAAACTGTCAAATTCTCTATCTTTAACATATCTCTACCTTAAAATATTATATTCGCCAAAATCCCCAGCAGTACTACTTGGGGCACAGTGATTATGGGCAACCACACGGCCACCCGTTTTCCTACATTGTGCCAAAGAAGCCCTATCTCTGTATAATCAGTGACTACCCCGGCCATCAAAAATACGAAAGAGTTTCCCAGAGCACCGGTCTGCCTGAATATCTCAAAGGCCAAGGGAGCGGTCCCCTCTGAACACACCTCCATGATTGTCGCCACTATCAGCGTGACAATAAGTCCCAAAGCAGTCGGCCCCATATAATTTTGGAATATGTCCTGGGGGATATAGGCAGCGGCCAAGCTGGCCAGCCCCATACCGATAAGTATCCACCATAATACCATATTTGCCAAGGAAATTGAACCAGAAAATATCCCTTTTAGAAACGTTTTCCAACCTAATCGGGAAACGCTTTCCACGCCAATCGGGAAAGTGTCCCCTTTTCTGAATCTCTGCCTGATATCTTTGATTACCGAAAATCCTTCTTTTAGCTTGAGCGTATTTTTGTTTGTCTCAATCAATCCCCTGCTCTCCAGAAGCTGGAAGATAAAGCCGGTAGTGATGGCGATAATCAGGGCGCAAATTATTATGTAAAAGGCCTTCAAGCCAAAAAAACCGACAAGCATTATGGTCAGCGGAAAATTGGCCCAGGGAGAAGCTAATAAAAAGGCTATCACCGCTGGGTTGGAGGCCCCTTTCTTATGTAATTCTATTGAAAGTGCCAAAATGCCATGGCTGCAGGCGCTCATAAAAAACCCTAATATCACAGAGTAAAAAATAGTCTTTTTCTTAGGGCTAGCCAGGATATGCGAAATATATTCCCGGGGCACCAAATAATCGATAACGCCTCCTAAGACCAGCCCCAGCAAAATCGCCCACCAGATACGCTGAAAGTACATGGCAAATGAGTTTCTAAACGGCACCAACGAAGGCATAAAATATGAAAGTGCGCCTAGGCCGGCGATTACAGCAGCGGCAATAAAGACCTTATTGAAAAACCAGGGCTGCTTGGGTCTGATAACACAACAGGTAACATCTTTGTCTTCTATCCCATGCTCTTGGGCAAACTTATCCAGGCAATGCTGGCTGCAGAAAAAGAAGCGCTTGCCCTCCTTCTCAAGCTGGAAAGCACTGGATTCCTTGACATCCATCCCGCAGATCGGGTCTTTGGCCATTTTAATATCCCGCGAAGTTCTCTCTTATGATTTGCCCTTTGCCGAGTTTCAATTTATTATCTAAAATAGCGATTAAAGTATCCACCATTTTCGGCGGGCCGCATACATAAAAGGTCCTTTCTTTATAGTCAGGTATCTCTTCCTTGATCATCTTCTCATCTATATATCCAGTCCTGCCACCCCAGGAGCCTTTGTCTATATCCGGGGAGGTCAGTGTATATACTACGCGGATATTTGCGTTTTGCCGCTTGATCTCATCAAAATCCTGGCGGAAGACTATGTCCTTTTCCTTATTATTGCCGTAAAGCAGGACAACGCTTACATCCAGCCCTTTATCGACAATGGATTTAGTGATGCTTCTGATGGGGGTGATGCCGATACCACCGGATAAAAAGGCTATCTTTTTGTACTTATCATCATAGACAAAATTTCCGTAGGGCAACTTAATCTTGGCCCAATCCCCCGGCTTCATTTTATCCAATGCTTGCGAAAACTCACTCTGTGTGATCCGTTTGGTAAATTCCAGGTATCCTTTTTCGGTGGGTGAGCTGGAAATAGAAAAAGGCTTGCTGGCTTCTGCCTGAGAGAGCTTTATGGTCAGGAAAAAGAACTGCCCGGCCTTAAAATTAAGCTCTTGCCCTACCTCAAAGCGGAAGCTTTTTGTGCTATCCGTACGACTGATAACTTCTATCAGCTTTGTTTCAAATTCCATCGCTTCTATCCCCCTCCAAAACACACGATTTAAGGCACCCGACTAACATACAACAAATCCACCTCTGTTTCAACTCTTTTCTAACAGAAACGCTTTCCAACCTAAACGGGAAAGTGTCCCCAAAAGGGACAGCTTCCTGATTAGCCAGGAAAACGGTTCCCGAACAAGCTGGAAAACGTTTCTAGGGTAGTTTAGTGTCCTGCCCAGGACTAATTACAACAGCCCTCTGAACAATGAGCGACTGGTCTCAACATATATTTGAGTGTTATATCCATTGCCTCTCACCACCTCTCCTATCCTTAGATCCCCTGTTCTGAAAGTGTTATATGGTCTGACTCTATTTCCGACAAAGCCTTGAAGAATTCTTTTATTTCTGGCTCAGGCGCCTGATTTATTGCCTGACCGTAAAAGGCAACCGCCCTTTTCTCGCGCCTGTTGGACTCTTTGACATTCTCTTCGTCGGACTCGACTGCCTTATCGGCACCGACATTCGAATCCGGCTTTTCTATTCTTAGGTGCTTGCATATCGCCGAGGCATGTTCTCTTTCCACCTTAGAAAGCCCCTTAAACATGCTCTTTACATAGGTATTTTTGCTTTTCTCGGACACGGCCTTATAGAAATTTGTATTGTCTATCTCTAAGTCTAAGGCTTTTTTCAGGTTCTCCTTGGTTACATCAGAGAGGCTCTCGGCCTTGAGTAATTGCCACTGGCGGGCCAAGACAAAATAATCTTGGTGCGCTCCGCAAAACGGACAACTCCCAGGCTTCTCCTCTCCTATATATACCTCACCGCATACCCTGCATCGATAAACCTTCATCAATCCCCTCCTTTTCTATCATGAACTGGCAATAATGAAACCGAAAAGCGCCCCTACGAATGTGGAAATGTAGGGATTGCTTGTCAACGGGCATACCCCGGAGGCGCATTTTCCGAAATATCCCAAGGCAAACCCGATTATCGCGCCTATTACCACACCTAAGACGATGCGTAGACTCATCTTAATCATCTCCTTTTTTGTTTTTCCTATTCTTTAAGTATTGCTTATATTTTTCTTTGCCCACGCAAATGCCGGCCATCGAACACCAATCAAGGCAGGTCGGTTCCATCTCCCGCGTGACTTTTCTTTTACATTTCTTACAGGTAGCGCTTGTCTCATCAGACCAGATCTCTACTGTCTGCCCGCAGAGACATTTTATCTCTTCCGGATAGGGCGTCTTTATCTGCTTTGAACCTGGGCAATGATTAAATATGGACATCATTATCTCCTACAATATCGACTCTAAATTGATCCTTTTGAGTTCACCTACGACATATCTTTCGATTACATCCAGCTTCTGCTTGAATTTACATACCTTTCTTTCCGGGCAAGGCGAATTTTTGAAGACATGCTCGCTTATCTTAAGCGGGCCCTGAAAAATGCGCATCAAATCTGCAATTATGATCTTTCTTGGTAAGCGGGCCATGCGAAACCCCCCGCCTTTTCCTTTATAGGATTTGACCAGCCTTTTTTTGTTTAAGGTTTGCAGGAGTTTCCTTAAAAAAGGCCGGGGAATACCTAAGACGCTGACCAGCTCAGAAACAGAGGTCAAGCCCTTTTGCCGCCTGGCAATAAAACAAAGCGCCCTTATCGCGTAATCGGTATCCCTGGTAATCAGCTTCATAAATGCCTCCTTTTTGCCCTCTCAATATAATGATACCATATTAGTATCATTTGTCAAGTGAAAAAATAAAAAAGACCCTAATTCCCCAAATAAGGCAAGATTTTCCTCAAAAAATCCGGGTCATCAAAACCCAACGCCTCCGCCCGGAGATAATAGTCGGCGGCCAGGCTCGTCTTTCCGTCCTGAAAATATAAAATAGCCAGGTTGCCATAGGCGGTGGCGTTATCAGGGTCGATGGCGATGGCCTTTTTTATTTCTGCCTCGGCCTCGGCCCGTTGGCCCAATCTGGCCCATATCAGGCCCAGGTTGTTATGCGCCTTGGCATGCCGGGGATTTATCTGTATCGTTTTTTTAAATAACTGCTGCGCCTCTTCGAGCTGGCCGGTTTCATAATATATGTTTCCCAAATTATAGTAGGCTTTATAATAATCGGGGTCGGCTTTGATGGTATTGTTATAAGCAGTCATGGCATCATCCGGCCTTTTAAGGCTGGTATATGCCTTGGCCAGATTATAATAGGTATCCGCATCTTTAGGGTCAAGCTCTATTGACTTTTTGTATGCAACTATGGCCTGCCCATTTTTATCTATGCTTCTATATTCATTCCCCAGGTTATAGTAGACCCGGGCGCTGCCCGGGGCATACTTTAGCGTCTTTAAATAGAAGGCGATGGGTTCTCGCCAATAATCGTTTTGCCTGTCCAGCGAATAAAAATAAAAACCCAAAAGCGTCACGCTAATTATAATGGCGGGTTTCTTTAGTTTTTCCTGCTGAGTCAAATAGCTCAAGCCTCTGGCTAAGATAAGAAAAAAACCTATCGAAGGCAGATAGAGCCAGTGCTCGGCCATGTAGGCATTTAAAGGATATATATTTGAGACCGGGATCAGGCCTATCAAGAACCAGCCCAGTGAGAAAAAAAAGATATTTCTGCCGGCCTTCATCCTGAAGGTCAATATTAATACGGCGATAATCGCCAATATGCCCAAAAGGGCCTGGGGGTTATTTAATTTAAAGAGTTCGTTGCCGTATTCCATATGCAGGCCTAAAGGTAAAATCAAAAGCCTGATATAACTGACAAAGGCCACAAAAAACCCGGGCAGCCTCTGAAAATAAGTAGTGCTGCGGCTGATATGAGCGCTGAGAAAACTCAAAGCACTAAACCTGGTTATGATATACGCCAGCGTAATGACCAGTATTGGCAAGAGCCTCTTGAAGTCTAACTTCTTTCTAAAACTATAATGATACAATAAAAGAAAAAACGGCAGGATAAGGCTGGTCTCTTTAGATAATACAGCCAAGACATAAGTAACGAAAGAAAACAAGTAATAGCTTTTATTGGACTTACCCAAGTCCTTAATGTAGAAGATAAGACAAAGCAGCATAAATATAGCGGCCAGGGAATCGGCCCGGCCGGATATATAACTCACTGCTTCGCTGTGCACCGGATGGGCCACAAAAAGAACAGCAGTCAAAAAAGAAAGCAACTGATCGCCGAATAAAATATTTATCAGCCAAAAAACAGCCCAAGCGGCTAAGATATGTAATATTATATTCGTTAAGTGATATCCCCTGACCTTTAAGCCCCAGAGGGAATAGTCAAAGGTATAGCTGATCAGCTGCAGGGGCCGGTAAAAGCTATACATCTTGGGCGCACCCGAGCCCGCGGCCATGCCCTGGGTGAAAAACTTAGGCAGGTTCGACCAGCTCCTGACATAGAGGTTCTCCTCTACCAGATGGGTATCATCCCAGAGGAATTGGCCGTTTAGAGAACTGGCATAAAATAAAAAACCCAAACCCGCTATAAGCGCAATAGATACCCATATCGCTTTAGTCGAACTTTGGGTTTTATTTTTCTGCGTAGAGATCATCCGAACTTATAATGTTTCTTCACCGGTTCGTGGATCTGCCAGACACAGCTTAACCCCTGCGGAAAGACTACGAAATCACCGGCGCCAAAATCAACGCTCTTACCATCCTTGGCAGTCACGGTGACTTTACCTTCTAAAAGATAGCATGACTCCTGGTCGTCATAATACCAGTCGAATTTTGATTTTTCTTTCTGCCAGATCGGCCAGCTGGAGACATTCATCTTATCGAGCTTTTCTTTCGTGGGTTTCTCGATCTTTATATCCGCCATCTTAAGCCCCCTTCCTTGTTTTAAAACCTGAAGTATTCCCGCAGCAACGCGTATCTATTAAGATACTGCAGATAGTTGCTTAACATCGACTTCTCGCGAAGGCCGATATTCGTAAACTCTAACCCGGCTTGATAAGGATGGCTTTTATCGTCGGGGTTTGCTTTCACCCAGATGACCTTTGCCTCAAGGAGCATCCTCTTTTTCTCTTTCAACAATTCTATGCTTAATTCCAATATATCGCCTACCTTGGGCTCCTCCTTAAAAGGCATCTTTACTCCGCCACCGCTTATATCATTGGAAAATGATTCCTGATGCGCCTCTTGGGCGCTAAGCGTCCTATAGCTGAGTAAAAGCGATTCTCCCACGCGCACAAACTTTCTTCTCTCAGAACTTAAGCTGCACACATCAGGCCCCGCTTTCTAATTGTGAGTAAAATACTTCTTTAAAGAGGCCTTCTTTGTAGGCCTCCAAAAACGCATCCACTACCTTAGCGTCGAGTTTTATGCCCCTTATCCTTTTAAGCTCGGTGATACATTCGTGGTGGCTCAAGGCCTTTCGATAGGGCCTATCGGTAATCATAGCGTCAAAAGTATCAGCCACCCTGATTATCCTGGCCAAGATATTCGTCTCTTCCCCTTTTTTGCCATAGGGATAGCCGGTGCCGTCAAAATTCTCATGATGGTAAAGCACCGCTTCTATTACTACCCTGCCGAACCATTTCTCTAGGGGTTTGATTATCTTGCTTGATTCAAAAGGATGGGTCTTCATCTTCTCCCATTCCTTATCGTCAAGGCGGTCTTGCTTTTGGATTATGCTGACAGGGAGATTGGTCTTGCCTACATCATGCAATTCAGCGGCGTAATATAAGCAGACTTCTCCGAAAGGGATCTTGGAGACTTCATCGGCTAATTTGCGGCCCATTATGGCCGAAAACTGGGCTACCCTGTGAGAATGGCCGCGGGTGTAGACGTCTTTGGCTTCCAGCTCGTCATTGATCTTGCGGATAGAACTGACAAAAAGTTCTACTTCCCTCTTAATGCCGTTGAAGCTATCTATTACCCTTGCCGACTGCCGGGCCAAGGCGCCTAAGGCCTCTATCTCTACCTGAGAATATTGGTGTTTGGACATCTTCTTATCAAACATAAAGATGACCACTAATTTATCCTTGAAGAACCCAGGTACGCAAATCTCGGCGCCAAGCGCAGACATCTTTTCCCTGACAGCGTTTAAAAAGGTCTTTCTTTTCTCGGTGAGGGCCACAGCGATATTGTCATTTATCTCCCTTGTCAAGACGGCCTTCTGCACATCCATCAAATGCACTATCAAGGGATCTTGTACCCAAATAGATGTGTTTAAAGGATTTACCGGCTCCTCTTTCTGGTTGGGATTTAAGTCGATGTTCCTTCTGAGGACAAGCTTGGTCTCTGATTCATCAAGGGTAAACACCTTTACCGCGCTGGCGTCGAGGACAACGGCAACGTTCTCCTCTAAAAGGTTAAAGATCTCCCTGGGGGTCCTGAGCTTGGAAAGTTTCTTGGTATCTTTATCGTCCATAAACACGACCTTGCATTAAAACAGAAAAAGTAGAATATTATTATACCCCCTTTTACATATTTGAGCAAGCCATATTTCCCCCTTACACCAGAAACGTTTTCCACTTTAATAGGGAAAGTGTCCCCAAAAAGGGACACTTTCCCGATTAGACTGGAAACAGTTTCCCGATGGGTTTGGAAAACGTTTCTTATTTGCTGAAGGTGAATTCCCGGGCCTTGAAGTCTACTTTGACCTTATCGCCTTCTCTGAATTCTCCGCTCAAAAGCTTCAAGGCGATTATATCCTGTAATTTCCTCTGAATGAGCCTTTTTAAGGGCCTGGCCCCGAACACAGGGTCAAAGCCTTCGCGGGCCAGCTCATCTTTAGCGGCCTTGCTTATTTCGATAGCGATCTTTTTCTCAGCCAACCTCTGTTTAAGCTCTGTCAGCTGTAACTCCACTATAGCGGCGATATCCTTTTCATCAAGCCTGTTGAATATGATTATCTCATCTATCCTGTTGAGCAGCTCAGGGCGAAAGTGGTTGCGCAGCTCAGTATTTATAGACCTTTTGATGTCCTCTTTGCTCTGGGTCTGCTCCTGGAAGTACTGGCTGCCTATATTGGAGGTCATGATAATGACCGTATTCTTGAAGTTGACCACCCGGCCCTGGTTGTCCGTAAGCCGGCCGTCCTCCAAAAGCTGAAGCAAAACGTTAAACACATCGTGATGGGCCTTCTCTATCTCATCGAAAAGGACCACAGAATATGGCCTTCTCCTTATGGCCTCGGTCAGCTGGCCTCCCTCCTCATAACCTACATATCCGGGAGGAGCACCGATTAGGCGGCTGGCGGAGTGCTTCTCCATATATTCAGACATATCTATCCTGACCACCGCTTCCTCATTATCAAACAAAAACCATGCTAAGCTTTTGGCCAGGTGGGTCTTTCCGCAACCGGTAGGCCCTAAAAACATAAATGAGCCGATGGGCCGCTTGGGATCAGACATACCGCTTCTGGAACGCCTGACCGCGTTTGAGACCATGGCAATCGCCTCATCCTGGCCGATGACACGGCTCTTAAGCCGCTCTTCCATGGTCACCAATTTCTCCACTTCTCCCTCAATTAGCTTTGAGATGGGGATACCTGTCCAACGGGCTACTATCTCAGCTATATATTCCTCATCCACCTCTTCAGTGAGCATCTTTTGCGTCTTCTGCACCTGGGCCAATTGCCTGCTTTGCTCATCGAGTCGCTTTTTTAGTTCGACTAAGCTTCCGTATCTGATCTCGGAAACCCGGCCTAAGTTTCCTTCTCTCTCCGCCTTGGCCTCCTCAAGCTTCAACTTGTCGATTTCTTCTTTTATCTTGCGGATCCTATCGATTACATCCTTTTCTTTCTTCCAGTGTTCCTTCATCTGAGCGCTTTTTTTCTTAAGTTGCGCTAGATCTCCCTCCAGCTTAGTCAAGCGCTCACGCGAAGGCTTGTCTTTTTCTTTCTTCAGGGCCTGCCTTTCTATCTCCATCTGCATTATCTTTCTGTCTACCTCATCTATCTCTGTAGGCAGGCTGTCGATTTCGATACGCAATCTCGAGGCCGCCTCATCGATAAGGTCGATGGCCTTATCAGGCAAAAATCTGTCCGTGATATACCTATGGGATAAAGTAGCCGCCGCTATCAATGCCGTGTCCTTTATCCTTATGCCATGGTATACCTCATAGCGTTCTTTTAAACCGCGCAATATCGCGATAGTATCCTCTACATCCGGCTCCTTAATAAATACGGGCTGAAACCTGCGTTCCAGGGCCTTGTCCTTCTCGATGTGTTTTCTGTATTCGTCAAGTGTAGTCGCGCCTATACAACGCAACATCCCTCTTGCCAGGGCCGGTTTTAACATATTGGACGCATCTATAGCCCCCTCCGCGGCTCCCGCCGAGACTATCGTATGCAACTCATCTATAAACAGGATTACCTTTCCTTCTTTTTCTTCTATTTCTTTTAAGATTGCTTTCAGGCGTTCCTCGAACTCACCCCTGAATTTTGTGCCGGCGACCAAAGAACCCATATCCAAGGCCACGATGCGCTTTTGCTTTAAGCCATTGGGCACATCGCGCGAGGCTATCCTCTGGGCCAGGCCTTCGGCAATGGCGGTCTTTCCTGTTCCGGGGTCTCCTATCAAGACAGGGTTGTTCTTGGTCCTTCGTGAAAGAATCTGAATCAACCGCCTGATCTCATCATCGCGGCCGATAACGGGGTCTAATTTCCCCTGTTCGGCCAGAGAGGTCAAGTCACGGCAGAAAACCTCCAACGCCTTTTTTTGCTCTTGTGTGTTTTGGCCCTGTATCATCATTTTATATCTCCTTCAATGAGCACACAACTTATGGAGAGTAAGCGAACATAAGTTGTCGTGCGGATTAATCCCCAGCCGTAAGGCGAGGGATCTAAACTATATTTAGGATAGGCGGGAGAATCGCCGTCCCGCACTATCCCGATTATGCGGATATGCCGCCTCCCGGCCAGCCAGCCAAAGGCAGCCGACCCCCACCTATCCCAATTTTTTTATAAATCATTTTAAGCATATAAGAGGTGCCCGGCAAAAGGTAGTTACTTTACATCGATGTTGATCTTCTTTTTCTTCGACTCTTCTGACTTTGGCAACTCGACTTTTAACACGCCGTCCTTATATGTTGCCTTGGCGTTTTCTGCTTTTACTTCACTGGGCAGCCTGATCGTCCTTTCAAACCTGCCATATGCTGATTCCAGTCGATAATAATCCTTCTCCTTTACTTCGTTTTCCTGCTTCTTCTCACCGCTGATAGTGAGCAGGCCATCATCGACCGCGATATCCAGCTCCTCTGACTTTACTCCCGGAATCTCGGCCTTGACCACCACGCTGTTGCCCTTCTCATATATATCTACCGCGGGCAAGGTCTCAAATCCGGTCAATCCCCATTTAATGGGGGCCTTGAAGAAATCATCAAATAAATTGTCGATCCTTACAAGGCCATCTGAGTTGTTCCTTCTGACTACTGGAAAGTTGAACATCTCAAAACACCTCCTTCAATGAGCACACAACTTATGGAGTTTAAGCGAACATAAGTTGTCGTGCGGATTAATCCCCAGCCGTAAGGCAAGGGATCTCTATTGTTTCCCCTTTCCAAGCACCTCTTTTGCTTAAATACTTAAATATTTAAATACTTCAATATATTAGTGCAAAAAAAATTAAAACTCTATTTCAAAGCTCTCGAAAAATTCCACCACTCCATCGTGTAATATTTTTTTGTTCATAGTATAATAGACCATCTTCCCTTCCTTGTGCGTATCCACTAGTTCACAGTTTTTCAATATCTGCAAGTGGTGCGAAATCGTAGGCTGGCTCATCTTTTCAAATGCCTGGCAGATCTCAGATACGTTCATATCGTGCTCTTTAAGCAAGGCCAATATCTCCTGCCTGGTGGCATCGGAGAGTGCCTTGAACATATGCGTGCAATTTTTCTTCATTTTTATCACCGCCTACTTCAAATAGACGTATTTACATTCTTCAATATAAGTATACCACATATAAATTTCTTGTCAAGCAAAATTTTTAAGGCAGGTAGGAAACTCCATAACTCATTTATTCTGAAACAGTTGTGGCTTCTTCAGTTTTTTTGGCTAATTCCCCCTCCAAGACCTCTATAGCGGTAGGGCTGAGTAAAAACTTCTGTATGCGCTGGTCGATATCTCCACCTTTGTGTTCGGGGAAAATACATTCTTTGAGCTCTAACGCCAGTTGATCCTTTCTCCAGCCAAAGTCTATATCAGAAAGTTTCCGGGCCTCGTCAAATATGGCGAGTAGTCTATCCTTTAGCTCGTCTTCGTTGAATTCTTCCTGTTTGTTGGCATAAAGCCTGGCGGTCTCCAGCGCCCTCTCGACCATTGTATATTTTCTCTTTTCATATACAAGTTCGGACATCGCCCTAATCCGCTCCAGCTGCTGGGTCTTCTGCGCTCCTGCTTCTGCTGCAGCGGCCTGGCCAAAGCGGGCCGGTCCTTTAGGTGGCACAAGACAAGGCACGAATTCCTCTATAATATGCAGCTGGGTACTGGTAAGATTGCCCTTCACCTCTTCAGTTATATTATCCATCTTTTCATCATATTCTACCCTTAGTTTACGCAATTCCATACCCGACTGATGCACCTGTTTTGCCACTTCTTCGGAGACCTCCCCGTCAGTCTCATATTCTTCCAATTCCTGCTTTAATTCCTGCAGAGTCTCGGTCTGGGCCTGAGTTTGCCTCTGGGCCTTTTCTCTTAATCTCTTTTTTAGGCTCTCCAGCTCCTTTGCCTTCGATATCAGATACAACATCTGCTCATCCGTAAGATAAAGTCCGCTTAAAAGGTTAAGCAGCTGGATTTCCTGCTTTAGTTTTGCCTGTTCATTCATTCCTCTCTGCTGCTGGGGCTGAGCGCTGGCGTATCCATAAATACCCAGAAGAAAACTAAAGAATAAAACCCCCGCCAATATTATTCTGCATGCACTGGACATTGTTCCTGCCATGCCTTTCTTCTTTCTTCGGCCTTAGCCGCCCATTCCTGAAATTTTGCCTTTTGTTCCTCATCAAGCACTTCCGCTATTTGCGCATGGTTGTTCTCTTTGAGCTCTTGCAGGTATGCCCTGAACTCCTTTTGCTTCTGGGAAAGCTGTTCTTTGTTCTGATCCAATATGGTCTTTACCTGCTGGCTTTGCTCATCAGTAAGGTTAAGCTCCTGGGTAATAAGCCCAAACAGCCTATCGCTTTTGTCTTCTCCTCCCTGACGCCCCTGCATCATCTGCCTTCTCTTCTGGGCAAATTGCTGCATCCTCTGCATCCTATCTGCCCCTTCGAAGCCTTCTCCAGGTCCAAACTGTCCAGGTCCAAACTGCCGGGTCCCAAAGCCTCCCATGCCTCTTTGAAAATTCGGATCTTGCATACGCTCAAGCATCTGCTTTCTCATAATCTGAGGAAGGTTCCTGGCAATATATCTTCTATCGGCCGCGACACCGACTACAACCCCCAATCCCGTACAAGCGACGCAAAGGATTATTATATATAATGTCGCCTTTTTCATATCGAGCACCTCCTAAAATATCACTTCAGTTAATAACTCGGAACTATCAACATATCCGCTCAGGATGCCGATATCCTCGTCGGACAAATCGGCATATAAGTATTCTTCTACCGGGTTTACGCCGTTTAGCCGCGCCACTACCATAAAAAACATAAAGGCGGCGATAATAGCCGGCACCGGTATCAATTTGCGCGCCAGATTGCCTGCCTCCGGAAGCCATCTTATCTTGATTATTTGCGCCTGCTCATTTTGAATATTAAGCTTCAAGGTCTCCAGAAAATCTTTAGTCAGTTTTATTTTTTCTTTTTGGGCGATCAATCTTTTGACGGCGATTAAGGAGTGAAATTCCCGTTGGCAGTCTTCACAGGCCTTAAGATGCTCATGCAGCTTAAGCCTTAGACTTTCGTCTTTGAGCTCATTGTCTATGTATCTGGAAAGCAATCTCTTTGCCTTGTAACAATTCATTTTTGGCCCCCTTCGCTATATATAGGGATAAGTTTCGACTTCAGCATCTCCCGGGCCCGAAAAAGCCGCGACTCGACTGTTCCGATACGGCAACCCAGGGTCTTGGCAATATCTTTGTAGGAGAGGCCCTCGATTTCCTTTAAGACCAACACGCTGCGGAACTTAAAAGGCAACTCCGCTATGGCCTTTTTGATGATCTCGCTTTTTTCCTTAGATTCTAATTGCTCACGCGAATTTTTGCCTATGGAATTTTCCCTTTTTATATTTTCCAGAGGCACAAACTGCTTTCTGCCTCTTAAATGACTGTAGGTGGTATTGACGCTTATGCGGTAAAGCCAGGTGGAAAACTGCGCCTTTCTATTAAAAGAGCTTAGATTGTTATATACCTTCATGAATATGTCCTGAGCGATATCTTCGGCTTCGCTGATACGCCCGGCCAGAGAATATACGATGTTTACCACATGATTTTGGTATTTTTTGACCAACATCTCAAAACCTTCCTTATCTCCGGATAAAAACTTATCTATTAATATATTGTCATCCATTTGTCAGTTCCATATATTAGACAGCCAAAAATGCCTATTTATTCCCCATTTTCTTATCTTTTTCGCCAAAAACAAGCCAAATCTTAAGGCTTTTTGGCGGTAGTAAACACGCGCGCGGTCATCATACCGTAGTCTTTTTTACGCTTATGCAGTTTTAACTCCCTGCGAATAGATAAGTTACGAAAGCCTATGTCTTTTAGGATGCGCTCTATTTTGCCCCTGTCATAAAGCCGTTCACAGTATAAGCCGTCTCTGATTAGGCCCCGGCTTCTGGAGATGACTATCTCCCGGGCCTTGATTAAATCACCCCTTAACTCTCTCCTGCGGTAGACTATTACATCATCATTGGCCTCATGCCAGGAAACAGGCTTTAAGTTGCGCCGCAGATACTCTGGGTCGGTGAGGTCCAGAAGCAGCTTGCCTCCTTTGTCCAAGAGCCTGTAGGCCTCTTTTAAGATACGCCGGTTATCCCTTTCATCCTCAAAATAGCCAAAGGAGTTGGCCATTACCAGAACCGCGGAAAAACTATTTGGCCTCAACTTGCAGTCTCTGGCATCGCGGCGTAAGAACTTTATCTCTAAGCCCGCTTCGCTGGCGATCTTCTTTCCAAACTTGATCATGTGGTTTGAGAAATCCACTACAGTGGGAGGATGATACCCCCTTCTGGCCAATTCCAAAGAATGCCTTCCATATCCGCCGCAAAGGTCGAGTATCCGGTCGTCCTTCTTCAATCTCAATATCTTCTCCACCAAGTCCACTTCCGTACGGGTGAGCGAATGGTCGCATACGCTGCGGGCATCGGTAAGCAAATAGGTATGGTCGAAAAAATGTTTCCACCAATCTTTATCGGTCTTCATCTTTCTCTCCAAAGCCAAAAAGTCCGTCCGCGGCGATTAAAGCAGGCCGGCCCTGCCAGGGAGCAAGCTTAGCGATAGCTTCTTCTTCTTTATTTATCTGCACGAATTTCTCCAGCTTTCCGTCTAACCATAATTTTTCCAAGGTGAGCGCGTCGTTCCAAAGGTTGTGCGCATATTCTTTTAATTGTTCTATATGCGCGGGGGTAATGATACGGGGACGCAGCGTGCACATTATCGGGCCTAAAAGATATACGTTGCCCATCTCGATAGAGACCTTATCCAGCTCCTGCTGCAGCTGCCAGATAAAATCAAAACCCAGGCCCAAGATCGCCTCGTTTACCTTTTTTATCGCTTCATCTAAAGGCATCCCCGAGCGCAAAATGGCAGTACTTTGTATCCCGCCTCCGGAACCAACATTGGTGGGAATACCGCCAAAGCGGGTGACAAATCCGATTAAACCCACATCGGTGATAAAACAACGAAAGTCGGTCTGCCAGCGCTTGATGAATAATTTTTTGTTATCTTTATCGATCCAGGGAAAATCCTCGGCCCATATAGCCAAAGGCACCAAGGGCTGTATTATGTAATCGCCGGCATCCAGGGCACGCTTGATAGACTTCTCGATGTCTTCTTCTTTGTGGCCGATAATAATGCCGTGGCCGGAATATCCGTGCACAGGCTTTAAGATTATATTATCCCAGTTATCTCGAGCCCACTTTATTAAATCGGGGATTTCCTCGCCCTCAGGGCCTACCGTAGAACGCGGATAAAACTGCCTGGTCCAGGGGGTGCGCTCCAGTGTTGTCTGGGCCATTTTATCTTTAAACTCACCAGTGACCGCCTCAAAAACACCCTTGGCCCCTACAGGCTCCATGCCTCTTGGGTTTGTCACCAGGCCTTTTTCTATCGCCCCTAAAAGGCCTTCAAGTTTGTGCTCTTTCTTTAACTTCACTATCACCTTGTTATTGAAGTCCATAAAGACCGTGGTCACTTTTTGATTCTGCACATATACTTCGCCATCCCTTAATTCCAGCTTGGCCGGGTCGACCAATACCGCGCTTACATCAGGCATCTCATTTAGATATTGCACGATGCGGATATTCTCACCCACTTTATCCAGCGTATCTTCCTCAGCGATAAGGGCGATAAAGGCGGGATTGCCGGGTGAGTATCTTTTATGGGCCCGCAAAAGCATCTGGGCGAAATTCGGTACCGGATTAAGAATAGGGTCCTCGAAATCGAGCTCGATTTTTAAACCGCTTTTCTCTTTGATTCTCTTCCATCCGATCTTGGCCACCTCTTGGGCCATCCTCTGGTAATCCCAGCCTCCGGGTGAACCTAAATTCCACTCAGAATGATATCCTAAGAATTTCTCTGACATAAGTACTCCTCTATTCTCCTGGCCACCATATCAAAAGGGATCTGGCCGCCATCCAAAAGAAGCTGATGAAACTTCTTCAATCCCAATTTCTTTTCAAACTTTTTACGTAGATTTTCGATTTCGAATTTACCAATAGTATAACATAATTGGTATCCGGGAGTAAGCAGATAATGGCGGACCATCGATTTTACCGTTTTGTGCTCATAACCTAAACCCTCCAGCATCCGCTGGGCGTCTGCGGCCTTAAACTTATCTATCCTTATGCCTATATCCAGCATCGCCCTCACCGTACGCCAGGCCTGGCGACGCAGCCCCACTAACCTTTGTAAGGGGTTATCGATATATCCCAATTCATCGATTAACCACTCGGCATAAGAGGCCCAGCCTTCGTAGAAAAACGGCGATTCGATCTGTCTGCGGATGGGGTTTTTGAGATTACGGCGCAGGGTGTCTAAGAGATGGTGCCCGGGATAAGTCTCATGGGCACTGACAAATATATATTCGCTATGGATGTCGCCATATAAGCTGCTCTCGGAGCTCTCCACTTGTCCATAGTCAGCGGTGATATAGAAATATCCCGACTCGCGGCGGTCGGTAGTAACAGGCGCGCTGTAGGAGGCCGAGGCCCTTACCGGGCGCATAAAACCGGGGGTCTGGCGCACCTTTATATCCTGGCTGGTTTCAGCGGCGATAATATCTTTGCCTTGGAAAAAATCCTTTAACCTCTGCACCTGGCCGGCGTAGAGGCCAAGCAGCTCTTTGCTGTTCTTGGGCCTTACCTTATAAGCCGCCAATATCTTCTGCCAACTTTTATTAGGGTCTATACGCGCGGCGGTCTCAGCGAGTCTATTAATCGTCTTTTCATATTCTGCTTGAGCGATGTCGAATATATCTTTGAGGTCCCTTTTATAAGAAAAGGAATCTTTTAATACGCTCTCTAAAAAATCTCGGTCCCGGCTTACGAATTTGCGCAGCGGCTGGGCAAGAAGAAAAGTTTTGAACTCTTCTAATGCCTTTAGTGTGCCTTTTTTTAAAGGCAGCTGAGCATCCCGAAAATAATCTATGGTGGCCTGGGCCATTTCAACGGCCACTTCCATATAGACATAATTGCTTTTTTTGAGGTTTTCCCTGGCTTCTTTTAAAAGGCGGGGAATTTGGGCGATGCGCGCGCGCAGGTTGCTCTCGGTGTCCTCTTTGACCAGGGCAAACCTGTTAGTGATCTGGTCTATCCCTAAAAGAATGATTTTTAAGTAAAGCGAAGGGTCATATTGCCAGATCTTGGCTTGCTGGAATTCTCTTAAGAAAGTAGCGATGCTCTGCTTTAAAAGCCCCAGGTCGATTTGGGCCTCTAGATTCAAGACCTCGGGGTTGAGCTTCTCTAACTGGCGCTTCAGTCCTTTCAGATGGGAAATATTCTGCTTTA